>DASUGE010000206.1:0-14280 GCA_036274215.1 Polyangiaceae bacterium
CGCGCGCGGGATGTCCTCTGGGGTGACGGCGATCCGCGGCACACGCCGAGCGCGGTCGCGTGGCGGGAGCGCCCCGCCGCCGAGAAGTTCCGTGACAACCGCACCCAACCGGGCTCGACGGTGTTCTTCGGCGACAGCATCACCTCCGACGCCCAGTGGGGCGAGCTCTTCGGGGGCCTCCTGAATCGCGGTGTACCGGGCGATACGACCCGTGACCTCCTGGCGCGGCTCGACGAGGTCACGGCTCGGCGCCCCGCGCGCTTGTTCATGATGATCGGCGTGAATGACCTCGTCGCCGGAACGTCGCCCGACGCACTCGTCGCGTCCGTGGCGACGCTCCTCGGGCGCCTGCGCGACGAAACGCCGGAAACCCGCGTGACGTTGATCTCGATGCTCCCCATCCGTCACGCCACGCTGCGCGGCGTGGACAACGCCTTGATCCATTCGGTCAACCTGCGCTTCGCCGAGCTTGCGCGCCGCGAGGGCGTGCCCTTCGTCGACGCCTATCCCAGGTTCTTGGATCCAAACGGCGAGCTCAGGACGGAGCTCACGACCGACGGGGTTCACCTCCGCCCCGCCGGCTACTGGGTGCTCCGCGACGCTCTCGTCGAAGAGTAGGCGCGCGTCGTGGCGCGTGGCGTATGCCCGGCCCACACAGCCGCTGCGCCGCACGACCCCGGGTGACTCTCGCCCCGCCGGTTGCTAGGCTCCGCCCGACGGTTTCCTTGACGAGCGAACGGCCGAAAATCCTAGTCGTTTCCCCCAAGTACTTCCCGGTCGAAGAGGGACTCGGTCACTACACCACGGAGTTTTGCCGGCACCTCGCCAAGCTGGGCAGGGTCGCCGTCTGGACGTCGCGCTCGCGGGGGCGGGTCGGCAAGGCCTCGGGGCACCCGCCGGGTGACGTCGAGGTCATCGACAACGTCGAGAGCTGGAGCGGGGTGGGACCTTTCGTCGCGCTGCGTCGGGCGCTCGCGCTCGATCCGGATGCGATCGTGGTGGAGTTCGTGCCGTTCATGTACTCGGCGCGCGGCGGCATCAACTTCAGCATCGTGGGGCTCGCGTTCCTGCTCGGCGCTCGCTCGCGCCTGCTCGGGCGCGGCAAGCTGCAGATCATGTTCCACGAGCTCTGGTACCCATTCTCGTGGCGGCCCAAGGACGCGGTCATGCACCTCGCGCATCGCGCCATGGTGTTCGGCGTGAGTCTCGCGGCGGAAGAGCGCTTCAGCGCGACGAAGCGCTTTGCGGAGCTCGTGCGCCGGAACCTCGGGCCGTTCGAACGCCCGGTGAGCGTGCTCGCGGTCGGCTCGAATCTCGAGCGCGAAGGGTCACCAGCCGCGAAGCCCGACGCGGCGGCGACGCGTGCCGACGACGAGCTCCGGGTGTGCCTGTTCGGCTCCGCCCATCCGTCGAAACGCCTTCCCATGGTCTTGGGTGCGATCCACGACGGCGCAGCGCGCAGTCGGTTCCGCGTGCGGCTCACGATGATTGGAATGACCAAGGCCGAGATCCTCGCCGAAGCGGGAGACCTCGCGCCGTGGGTCGAGTCGAACGTGGAGGTCACCGGGCCGCTCGAGGCCTCCGAGGCGGCCGATCGCCTGGGCGAGCAGGATTTTCTCGTGAGCTACTTCCAGGACGGCGTCTCCGGCCGCCGGGGGTCGTTGCTCGCCGCTCTGTGCGAGGGCCTCCCGGTCGTGACCACGTGGCACCCGACGAGCGACGAGGAGTTTCGCGGGCACGAGTTCATCAAGCTCTTGTCCTGCGACGAGGCCGAGTTCGCGCGTGAGCTCGCGGCGCTCTTTGCCACAGCCGAACGGCCGTTTTCCCGCGTCGCTCGCCGCGACGTCCGCGCGTTCTATCGCCGGCATTTCTCCTGGTCGGCCATCGTCGACCGCTACGCAGAGCTTTCGGGCATGGCTCGCGAGACGCCCCGACCGAGCCCATGAACGACGGGCGGGAGGGTGAAGCGACTCGCCGAGCGTGTTAGCGTCTCGCGTCTTTCCCGCACCAATGTCGTCTTTACGCGTCCTTCACCTCATTCCCGGCAACCTCTACGGCGGCGTCGAGACGTTCATCGCTCTGACGGCGCGCCGGCGCGATCTTTCGCCGGGGCTCGAGCATCACTACGCCGTCTGCTTCGAGGGGCGCCTCGCGGAGGAGCTCGAAGCGACGGGTGTTCCCGTGCACCGACTCGGAAACATCCGCGCGAGCCGCCCGTGGACGGTGCTGCGGGGGCGCCGGCGCCTGCAACGGCTGCTCGCGCAAAATGCCTACGGTGTCGCGATCACTCATTCGTCGTGGCCTCACGCGATGTTCGCGTCCGTGCTCGAGAAGGCGCACGTGCCCGCCGTGTTCTACCTCCACGGCCCGATCAACGACGTGATCTGGCTCGATCGTTGGGCGGCCCGGCATCGACCCGCGACGCTGATCGCCGTGAGCGAGGACACCTCGCGCACGAGCCGTTTGCTGTTCGACGACGTTCCGATCCGGATCCTGAACTATCCCATTCCGTCGGCGCACTTCGAGCAGGGGCCGGCCGTCCGCCGCGAGGTGCGCGCGGAGCTCGGCGCCGCCGACGGAGACGTGATCCTGCTCCAGGCGAGCCGAGCCGATCGCTGGAAGGGACATGATCGCCTGTTCGACGCGCTCGCGCTCCTCTGCGACGTTCCGAACTGGACCCTGTGGCTGGCGGGTGGCGCCCAGCGCCCGAAAGAAGCGACTTTCTTGAGCGAGCTCAAAGCGCAGGCCCAGAGGCTCGGCATCGCCGAGCGGATCCGCTACCTCGGCGAGCGTCGCGACGTCCCGCGCCTGCTCGCCGGGGCCGACATCTACGTCCAAGCGAACACGGGTGGCGAAGGCTTCAGTCTCGTCTTCATGGAAGCGTTCGCGGCAGGACGCCCGATCGTCACGACCCGCCTCGGCGGCGCGCCGGAGCTCATCGACGAGTCGTCCGGGGTGCTCGTGCCGGCCTTCGACGCGGCGGCGTTCGCGTCGGCGCTGCGGGAGCTCGTGCTGAACGGCGAGCGCCGCGCGAAGCTGGGCGAGAACGCGCAAAAACGCGTGTGGTCCGTGTGTGACCCGGCGCACAGGCTCGGCGACTTGGAGCGCATTCTTTCGGAAGTAGCGCTCGCGTCGGGCGCGCGAGCCAGCGCTCCCAGCGCGGTTGCTACGGGCTGAGCATGGCCGTTCTCGAGCCCGCGCAAGCCGCCGCCATCCCGTCCACGTCGAAGGTGCTTGAGCTCGGCTGCGGCCAGAAAAAAGTCGTCGCCCACTCGACCAGCATCGACGTGAATCCGCGCTCTCGCGCCGACGTGATTCACGATCTCAATCGCTTCCCCTACCCGCTCGCCGACGACTCCTTCGACGTCGTCATCGCCGAGCACGTCCTCGAGCACCTCGACAACGTGATCGGCGTGGTCGAGGAGGTGCATCGCATCTGTCGGCCCGGCGCGAAGTTCTACGTCGAGGTGCCGCATTTCAGCAGCCACGAGTTCTTCACCGATCCGACGCATCGCCACTCGTTCAGCAGCCGCAGCTTGGACTACTTCGTCGGAGGGACGGACCTCGCTTCCTTCCGTTATTCGACCGCGACGTTCCTCAAACGCAGCGTCCACGTGTCGGGCTTCAATCGCCACATCGAGCGCTGGGTCAACCGGAACCTCGGACTTTACGAGCGTCGCTTCGCGTTCCTCTATCCCGCCCACGTGATCCGCTTCGAGCTCGAAGTCGTGAAAGCGCCGCGAGAGCCCTGAGCGCGACGACGGCTACGGAGCGACTTTTCGACCGCAGACCAGCACGTTGTCGCTGAACGCGCGACCTCGAACGCCACGCGGCGCGCTCAGCAACGACGGCCACGACGCCGCGCTGAACGGCATGCGTCCCGCGCCCGAGTAGAGAACGTCAACGTCGACGAGGCCGCTCTCGAGCGCGATCCGCCTGAGGTCGATCTCCAAGAGGGCCGTGATGTGCGCCGGATACAGCCCCGGCGCCTGCTGGAAGTACTGAAACTGGCCGCGAGCCACGAGACACAGGAGCGAGGCCGCGCTGAGCTGGTTCGGCGTCGTCACGAAGACCCACCCACCGGGACGCGCCAGGCGAACCAGCTCCCGCATGAGCGCCCGCGGATTCTCCACGTGCTCGATCGTCTCGGCCGAAACGACCACGTCGCACGAGGCGTCCGGCAGCGGAACCCGGCCGGCGTCGAGATTGACCGGCAGGAACTCGAGCTCGGCGGGATAGCCCGCGTGCCGCACGACGTCGGCGCCGACGTAACGAAACGCGTTCGCCCCGAGGGCCGCGCGCAGTGCCCCCTGTCCGCAACCAACGTCGACCAGCGTTCCGCCTTCGATTCCGCGCTCGTCGAGCGCACGGCGCACCATGCGGTACACGGCAGCCACGCTCGTCCCGTGGGTCTCGAGCGCGCGTGCCTGGACATCGGTCACGGCGATTCGCCTCGGTGAGAAGAGCGCTCGGTGTGCGGGCCGAGCCCGTTGCGCGAAGGCATCGTGCGTTCTAGGATGCCACGCCTTTGGCAGCGGTCCTCCACGGAAAACCCATCGCCATCGACCACTTGAAATCCACCGTCAAGAAGCTCGTGCGAACCACCGCGGAGCGCATGGGCTTCCATCTCGTGCCCACGCGGCCCGACGTGAATCTCGTCCTGCGCGACCTCGACGAAGGCCAGCGTCAAGCGGTCGAAGCGGCGCGCGCGTTCAGCGCCACGAGTCTCGAGCGGCTCGCCGCGATGGTTCAGGCCACGGAGCACGTCGTGCGACAGGGCGTTCCTGGCGACATCGTGGAATGCGGCGTGTGGCGCGGCGGAAGCATGATGGCCGCGGCGACCAGGCTTCGAGCGCTCGGAGACACCTCCCGCCGCTTGTTCCTCTACGACACGTTCGAGGGCATGTCCGAGCCCACGGAGCGCGACCAGACCCTATTCGGCGTTTCTGCCCGTACCATCTTGGACCTCGACCAGCGCGGTACCGGCTACTGGTGCTACGCGAGTCTCGAAGACGTTCAGGCGAACCTTCGCTCGACGGGCTATCCGGAGGACAAGCTCGTCTACGTTCGCGGCAAGGTCGAGGAAACGATCCCGGGCCGTCTGCCCGAGCGTATCGCCCTCCTCCGGCTCGACACCGATTGGTACGAGTCAACGAAGCACGAGCTCGAGCACCTCTATCCGCTGCTGAGCCCCGGCGGCATCCTGATCATCGATGACTACGGGCATTGGCAGGGCGCGCGCGAGGCGGTCGACGAGTTCCTCGCCCGCACTCGCACGCCGCTGTTCTTGCACCGCGTCGACTACACGGGCCGGCTCGCGATCAAGCCGGCCGAGTGAGGCGCGGTAGCCCTCGCTCGCTTCGGCGCGCGCAAGGGCGCTTGCGGCGCCCCGAAGCCGAGGCGCCGCAAATACCGTGTTTAGTTGGCCGGGGGCGGTTGCGACGGCGGCTGTGACCAGCCCGCGGTCATCTCGTCGTTACCGTTCTTGCGGCGCTTCTTGCGCTTGCCGCCCGTCGCTCCGGGCGCCATCGCGTCGGCGGGGTCGTCGGACTCCTCCTCGGACTCGTCGTCGGCGGCAACGGCCGCGGGCGCTTCGACTGCGGGGGCCGCAACGGCCGCGGCATCAGCGCTCACACTCGCTTCGGGCGCGAGCATCGGCGTGGCTTCCACGCCGGGAGCCTCGGCTGCGGCAGTGGCTTCCGGCGGCGCCGGGGACGTGGGGACCGGATTGCTCGGAGCGCGTGCCGGAGCCGCGGCCGCCTGCTCGTTCGCATAGTCGTGCTCCGTCGGCTCTTCGCCCACGGAGAGCTCGCACTCGCCGAACACGATCTGCAGCTTGCCGCGTTGCGCGCCGAGCTTCACGTCGAGTGAGCGCGCGCGGATGATGGTCTTGTCGCGCACGACGCCCGCGAGCTCGATCTTGTCGGCGTCGAATTCGCCCGAAATTTCGCCTTGCGAACGCACTTCGCCCACTTTGGCCCGGCCGTGGACGGCGCCGCTCGCGCTCACGGTGAGCGCCGGGGTGCGTAGCTCGCCTTCGACGCGCCCGCGCACGTCGATCGGACAGGACGAGGTGAGCGTGCCTTGGAATTCGGTGCCCTCCTCGACGATGGTGACCTTACTCGGGGGTTTCAGCGTGTTGCTCATCTGGATGGCTCCTTCGAAATCACTCGGCCGCCAGGGGTTGGCGCGGGTTCACGATTTTCATGCGCAGCCGGCAGCCCGGCTCGAAGGCAAAGCTCGTCCCCTCGGCGGCCTGCTCGATGCCGCCGACGATGCCGCCGCGCGCGCTCACGTACAGGCTCTGCACGCCGGCGATGCCGGGGCTCTGCCGTTCGAAGAAGCGGCCGTGCACGATCAGCTTGCCGCGGCCCTCGATCGCGCAGTTCTTCAACACCCCGGACTCGCCGATCGTGAGCTCGGCCCCTTCGCCGAGCGTGATGGTGCAGTTGTCGAAGCGGCTGTCGATGTGGATGGTGGAGCCCATGCCGAACTCCAGCGTCGCGTCGCGGAGCACGTCCCCGCGCCCGAAGTAGCGCGTGGCAGCCTGCTCGTCACGCTGCGGCTCACCGGCGAGAAACGAAAGCGCGCGGGCGCCTTCGAGCCGCACGCCCCCGTCCCCGAGCGGGCTCGCGTCGATCCAATCCGCGACGACTCCCCGGCCGGCGCCACCACTGAGGTTCGCCCCACACACCTTGGCGCCCTGCAAGATCGCACCCTCGAGCTTCGCGCCTTCGAAGCTCGCGCGGCGCAGGTCCGCGTGCGCGAGCATCGCGTGGGCAAGTGCTGCGCCCTCGAAGCAGGCCCGCTCGAGGCTTGCGCGCTCGAAATTCGTCGCGATGGCGCTTGCGCCGCGGAGGTCGGCGTCGATCAAAATGGCGTCGGTCAGGTTCGCGCCGTCGAGCGTCGAGCCCTGCAAGTTCGCATTGGTGAGCGTCGCGCCCGTCGCGTCCACGGCGGTGAGATCCGCCTCCGTGAGCTCGGCGTGACTCAGGTCCGCACGCACGAAGCGAGCCGCGGCGAGGTCGGTCGCGACGAGCTCGGCGCCCGCTAGGTTCGCGCCGTCGAATCTCGCACCTTTCAGCAGAGCCCCTTCCAGGCTCGCGCGCTTGAGGTTGGCGCCGTCGAACACGGCGCCCTCCGCCTGGGCACCCTCGAGATCGGCCTTGTCGAGATCGGCCTGGCCGAGGTCCGCACCCTTGAGGCGCGCGCCGCGCAGGTTGGCACTCTTCAGGTTCGCGCCGCGGAGCTTGGCGTTCTCGAGATTGGCGCCTTCGAGATCCGCCCGTCCGAGGTCAACACCCTCGAGGCTTGCGCCGGAGAGGTCGATGCCTGCGAGCCCTGCGCGCTTCAGGCTCTGTTTCATGCGGGCGCGTCTCAAGACTTCATCGCGAGATTGTTCAGCCATACTGGGTTGCCTCCGTGGGGATACGTCTTCGTCGCGCGCCGGAGCCTTCGTAGCGGCCGGGGCCGGCGCCGTGGGAGTCGGTGGAACGGGGGCGAGCGCCCCGAAGTTGGCGTCAATCTCGAGCAGCGAGGCCTCGATCGAGCTCGGAACGAGCGGTCGCTTCGACGGGGGCGCAGGTGGGAGCGGCTGCGGCGCCGCTACAGGGTCACTTTCGTCGACGCGCCCGCCGCACTTAACGCAGAAGTGCGCGCCTTCGAGGATTTCGGTATGGCACTTGGGGCATTCGACGGTGGCAATCTGCATGGCGTGACGGTCCCTCGTCCCGTGCTGATCGGATGGTGTCGCCTCTTCTCCGACGACGATATGAACGCACCCCATGAGTGGGAGCGAGGCTAGATCTTTATGCGAGCAATCGTCATTCGCTTCAAGATAAATCGCCCGGCCGAAACACCAATCTGCATGTAACGACAGCCGCGCGCATCGACGCACATCGAGCGCAGCTCCCCCACATGAGGACTCGCGCGTTCCCGGGCTCCGCTCCCGTTCGCGTTGCCGCAAGCCGCTTAGAGCTCGAGCGGATACCCGCGATCGTCCGGCCCCTTGCCGTCGATCCGCACGATCTTCGCCTCGCTCCGCACTTCCGTGCTGCGGACGTAGCCGATCGCGCCCGCGAGCTTCGCCACGACGCGTTGATGGACGTCGTCCGGGTCGACCGCTTTGGGGGCGCCGGATTGACCGCGGATGCGGCGATCGATCCAGTAGCGGGCGACCTCTTCTTTCGACATTCCGAGCACGAGTCGGTCGAAAGCCAGGCGCTCGTTCACGGTCGAGCCGTGATTGATGGGGATCAGTCGCTGACCACCGGAGTCGACCGGCTCACCGAGGTACACGCGGCGGAGCTGAGCGAGGGAGAGGTCGTTGATCGAGCTCGTTTTCGCGACGATCACGACGAGACGCGTGCGCTCGCCGGCGCTCACGACCTCGCTCGTCGCGCCGATCGCGGATGCCGCGAGCGTTGCGCCCCATGCGGACAACAGGGTGCGTCGCGTCAGCATGCTCAGAAGCTCCAGGCGGCTTGGAGATCCAAGAGGTTCAAGGGTGCGGGGCGAGAGCCGAGCGTGGGTTCCGACGGGAAGGCAACGTGCGTGTACTGGGCCTTGAGCGTCACGCGGGGAGTCGGCCGCAGGTTGAAGCCGCCCACGAACGCCGTCACCGTCGGATAGACCGCGTGCTTGCCGAACGAGAAGTAATCGATTCCCGCCCACGGCATCGTGCCGAGGAGCTCGAAGCGGTAGCCGGCGACAGCATGGAGGCCCATGCGCCGATTGTCGGGCACCTGTCCTGGCGGCCCAGGTTGCGGCGGTGATTCCGGCCTGACGCTGTCGGTGTAGGCCCTGTCGTTGAGCACGAACTCGCTTTGGACGAGCAACCCACGGCGCTCCCATTTGACGTCCGCGCCCAACGCGAGCTCTTCGTACTGCGCCGTCGGCGACTCGGAGAACTCGAGCGAATTGTCAGTGGAGAACGACGCCGTCGGCTCCGAAGCGGTGTATCTCCCACGGTAGCCGGAGGCCCCGAGCGTCAGCGTGCCGAGCTTTTCCGAGTGGTGCCGCGCGAAGACGCGCCCGCCGACCGCCTTGTTCCGATCGAGATCACCGTAGGCATCGAGGGGGCCGCGGCCGTTGGAGAGCGTCAGGTGATAGCCGAGCTCGACGGGACCAACGAGCCCGCCGCCGTACAGCTCGAAACCCGTCTGCCGTGCAGGAAAGAGTGCTTGTCCGACAGCGTAAGGCCTCCGCACGCCGACGACGATCGGTGAGCCGTGATCGACGTTCCAAATGCCGTACGGCGTGAGGAACTGTCCGGCCCGAGCGGTGAACCAAGAGTGGAAGCTGTGCTCGATGTAAGCGCGCTCGATGCTGATGCCGCCCCAGCGGACCGAGCTCTGGATCTCTGCGTAGTCTTCGACGGTCGTGTCCGTGCGTGGACCGGGGGTCGGGGTGAGCGCCGTGTCGTAAGGGATCGACCCTTGCGGCAGGTACATGAAACGGACCTCGCTGAGCCAGCGCCAATTGTCCCCGAGCTCGGACCCCATGTAGAGGTTCAGGTTGCCGATCGCAAAGGCCCCCGGCTTGTCCTGAATCGACGATTTGGTGAGCGGCTGGCTGTACAGGAAGTCGGCGAATCCGTAAAAGTTGAGCTTGTAGTCGTCGATTTGCGTTTCCGCCGTACGTTCGACCTCGGCCGCGGCGGCGGCTGCTGCAGCGTCTACAGCATCGGCATCGGTCGAGGAGGTCTCGACGGTGGCATCGGCGCCTGACTTCGCGGGCGGGGAAACGGCGGCGGGCACGCTCGCCGCGTCAGCCGGTGTCGCGGCTGGCTGGCTCGGGTCCGTCGTTGGGACGGGGGTCGCGGCGTCCGTCGCGGCGCCACTCGCGGGTGCGGCCGGAACTTCCTCCGCTAGCGCGCGTGACGGCAGCGTGAGGAGAAACGCGCTCAACGCCGCAAAACGCAGGGCCGCGCGTCCGTTGCTCTTCACGCGAAGGCTCACGTGGGACAAGCGCCTTCCGGCACGCAGATGGTTTCCGCCAGGCCGAGACTCGTCAGGTCGCAGCACGCCCAGCCGATGAAGCAATCGCTGCCGCCAACGGCGCAGCCCCGGACGAGGCACGAGTGCGACTTGACCGTGTCGCAAAACGTTGCCTCCGTACCCGCACAATCCGCGTCCGAGGTGCAGCTCATGCTCTGCCCGCGCGGGGGACGCAGGCAGACCGAGGGCGACGTCGACTCGTCACACGCGTACTCACCGCCGCACGGCGCCGCCGTGCAATCCGTGGTGGTGCAGTATCCACTCCCGGCGCCGTCCGGTTCGCAGTGGCTCGCCACCGGATCCAGGCACGGCGTCGCGTCGTCGCAGACGGCGCCTTGGCCGCTCGTCGCGAGCACTTCACACGGCCCGCCGCTCGCCGGCCGACCGTAACCGGGTGCGCACTCACAGGCCGTGGCGCCCGCGACTTCGTTCGCTCCGCACATCACGCAGCCCGAGGGCGTCAGCGCAGCCCCGTCCACGCACACGCAGCGCACACCGTCGCCGTACAGCTCCTGGTTCGGTCCACACGCGTCGTCGGGGTCGTAGACGCAGGCGACCGCCGCGAAGCCGAGCGTTCCCCAAAGCACGAAAAACGCCCTCGAACGCCGCCCGGCCCGAGCTCTGATTTTGGCTATGGGTGTCACCTGCATTCCCTTGCTCGAAGCTCGGCCCCGCTCTGGGCTCAGCCGCGGCGTTGTTGCTTCGTGCCCAAGAACCCCTGAACCTGCGTCAGGAGCGCCTGGTCCGTCGTCTGCTTGCAGATGAAGCCGTCAGCGCCGCACTCCCTCACGTCGGCTGCCAGCTCTTCCGCGGAGCGACCCGAATAGAGCACGATGCACGTGCGGCGCGGGGCGTGTTGCCGGCCGAGCGCCACGAGCTTCGTGCCGTTCATGGACGCGAGACCCACGTCAACCAGGATCAGAGCCGGCTCTTCCTCGCGGATCGTGCGGATGAACCCGAACGCGCTCTCCAAGGTGACGACACGGAAGAACCCGGTGCATTCCAGCGTGTCCTTCACCGCCTCCCGTGCGGTCGCGCTGTCGTCGACGACGAGCACGACGGATTTCTCCGCATTTTTCATGCGGACACCGGAGCGGAGACGTGGTGGTCACTCATGGGGCGCACTGCGGCCGAAAGGCCCGCCGGATCGCTGCCGGCGCCCGTAGGAACGACCGAACCGGCCACGGAATTAACGGTGTGTCGTGCACACACCTATGCATTCAGTCCCGCACACCGGTATACGCGCGCGCTTATCACGCGCAGGAATAGGGCCGTATCCTTCGCTCGTGAAGCGCTCCCCGCCGAGTAAGACTTCGGACGCCGAGGAGTCGGCCGGCGCCGCCAGACCGACCGAGCCGCCGGGCCTTGCCGACGACGGCGTGCGCGAGACGCTGCTCTCCGGCGCGCGGATTCGGATCGCGTTCACGGCGTTCACGCTGCTCGCGCTCGGCCTCCTGACGGCGCTGATCTTCGCGATGGTCGCGCACATCTTCGCGCAGCTCACGCCCTCGATTCGCGCGGACCTCGAATGGAAGGCGGCGCACGGGGCGAACGAGCTGGCCCAATCCGCGGACGTCAGCATCGTGCTCGGGGACAAGGAGAAGATCGACGCCGTCTTCCAGAGCTACGCGGCCGGCAGCGACGTTCTCGCCATGGTGGCGGCCGATCCGCAGGGAAGGATCCTTTGCGTCTACGGCGCACCCCCCGGCACGCCCGCGGACCTGTTTCGCGGCCCGCCACGCACCGTCACCAAAGCCGCAGGCTGGTACGGCGCCTGGAACGAGGTGTTCATCGAGGACGCGCCGGTCGGCAAGGTAGCGATCGCCGTCTCTACCGCCCGCCTCGAGGCCGGCAGCAAGCTCAAGAACAACATCTTGATGGGCGCCAGCATCGGCGCGCTGATTGCTTTCTTGTCGGCGCTCGTGTTCGTGAACTTCTACGTGAGCCCGATCCAGCGCGTCACGCAGGCCGCGTTCGAGAAGCTCAAGAAGACGACCCTTGCCGCCCTCGAGGGCGCGCGCATCAAGAGCGAGTTCCTCGCCAACATGAGCCACGAGATCCGGACGCCGATGAACGGCGTCCTCGGCATGCTCGAGCTGTTGCAGGGCACGCCGCTGAACCAACAGCAGACCCGCTACGTGCACGCGCTGAACGGCTCCGCGAACGGTCTCATGACCGTTCTCAACGACGTTCTCGATTTTTCCAAGATCGAAGCAGGGAAGCTCGAGCTTCATCCCGCCCCCTGCGGCGTGCGGGAGGTCCTCGAAGAAGTAGGCGAGCTGTTCGCCGCGCGCGCGCACCTCAAGGGCATCGAAATCAGCTGCCACGCCGAGCGCGGCCTACCGCACGCCATTCAGATCGACCGCGAGCGGCTCAAGCAGGTGCTGTCGAATCTCACCGGGAACGCGCTCAAGTTCACGGAGCGCGGCGAGGTCAAGCTGCGCGCGCTGGCCGACGTGCGCGAGGGCAGCGCCCACGTGCGTTTCGAAGTCTCCGACACCGGCATCGGCATTCCCGCCGAGGCGCAAGCACTGCTGTTCGCCGCGTTCTCGCAGGTGGACGGCTCCCTGACGCGCAAGTACGGCGGCACGGGGCTCGGCCTCGCGATCTGCAAGCAGCTCGTGACGCTAATGGGCGGAGAAATCGGCGTAAAAAGCGCCCCCGGCGAGGGCAGCACGTTCTTCTTCTGGATCCCCCTCGTCGAGGCCGCGGTGGACGACGCCGGTGACGACCGCCCTGTCACCGACGTCCGTGCTCTCATCGTCGACGACAACGCGACCAACCGGTTCGTGCTCGAGGAGCTCCTCACGAGCTGGGGCATCGAGCACTCGAGCGCAACGGACGCGAGCTCCGCGGTCGAGCTCCTCGAGCAGGCGAAGCTCGACCAACGACCCTTTGGTCTCCTGATCACGGACATGCACATGCCGGAGGTCGACGGACTCGGTCTTGCGCGACGCGTGCTCGCGAACGGAAGCGGCCCGAAACCTGCCATCCTGCTCGTGACCTCGCAGAGCGAGACCCAGCTACCGGAGGAGACCGAGCTCTTCGTCGACGGCCTGATGCAGAAGCCCGTGCGCGCGCACGATCTGGCGGCCAGTATCGGACGCGTTCTCCGCTGCGGTCCACCCGACAAAAGTCCCAAACGCCCGCTCTACGTGCCGAGCCTGCATCCGGCGGCCGAAGAGCGCTGCGTGCTGGTCGTGGAGGACAATCCCGTCAACCAGCAAGTGATGGAGGAGATGCTGCGTGCGCTCGGCTACCGTTGCGACCTTGCGAACAACGGGGAGCGAGCGCTCGAAATGCTCGAGCAGCGGGCCTATCCGCTCGTGCTCATGGACTGTCAGATGCCCGTGTTGGACGGCTACCAGACGACGCTCAGGATCCGCGCGCGCGAGACGCCTGGCCACGCCGTGCCCATCATCGCCGTCACCGCGCACGCGCTCGCCGAGGAGCGAGACAAAGTCCTCGGCGTGGGCATGAACGATTACATCTCCAAGCCCGTGAGCCGGAAGTCGCTCTCCGAGGTCTTGAAGCGCTGGTGGCCGGCGCACCTCGCGCCCGCAGCTTCCCTACCCCAGACGTCGGTTCCCCACGTCACCGTCGCCGACACCTCGGCGCTGGACCCGAGCGTCAAGCGCACCGAGCGCGTCGTCCGCGTGTTTCTTGCCGACGCGCAGCGCGACATCAGCACGCTCCAAACGGCGGTCGCCTCGGCGGACGCCAAGGCGGTCAAGGCGACCGCACACCGGCTCAAGGGCGGTTGTCTCGCGATCGGCTTGCCACGCATGGCGAGCGTCTGCGTCCAGCTCGAAGCGAGCCCACCGAACCGCGCCGAGCTCTTCCTCGAGCTCGGACGCGAATTCGAGCGCGTGAAGGGCCACCTCCAAGCGTCGCTAGCGCACTGAGACTAGCTCGCTTCAGCCGCCAGCGGGTCATCGAACCGTTGGGCGCGCCGGAGCTCGCCCCGAAGCTCGGGCTCGTCCAATACTCCGGTGAGCGCCTCGGCGTTCTCGGTGTCTACCATCACGCCGCTCACGCCGATGCGCAGGCACTGCTCGATCATTTTCCGGTGGACCAGCACCCAAGGGTAGACGAATCCGAGCTTTCCGAGGCGGCGCAGCGCGACGGCGCGCTCCATGCACGTGACCAGGCTCGAGCTCGCCAGGCTGAAGCCCGCGACCGTCGTAACGCCATTGCCGTACGCGGCACGCGCGACGCCGGCCCGCGCGAAAAACTCGGCGACCGCGTCCGGGTCGTCTTCCTCGTCGATCATCAACGCTTC
>DASUGE010000207.1:0-12504 GCA_036274215.1 Polyangiaceae bacterium
CTTCGGCCTGCGCTTCTCGTTCCAGACGCCGCACAAGGACAGCGGCGGTGGGCGCGTGTGGGATATGAACCCAGGTGTGCCGTTGCTCGTGCGGGCGGGCCCCCTGCGCTTCGACACGGCCCTGTTCGTGCCGTTCGCGACGCGCGACTGGTGGGTCGGCCTGAACGTGCCGGCGCGCGTCGCCTGGAGCGTCACGCCGCACTGGTTCTTGGCCGCGGAGAGCGGCTTCGTCGTGCCGAAATTCGAGGAGGCGCACCGCACGACCCTCCCGCTCGGGGGCCTGCTCGGCTTTACGGGGCTCTTCGGGTCCAAGGTGATGGACTTCACGGCCATGTTCGCGTGGGATTCGTTCCTCCGGCCGAGCCCACCGGACGGCGGGAAGGTGGTGTCACCGTCTGCGTATCGCGTCGGTCTCGGGGTCGTGTACCATTCGCTAGTCCGCTGACGCCCGCGCGCCCTCGCATGGATCCCCGAGCTCGCAAGCAACTGGTCGTCTCTGCCAGCGCGCTCGCCGGACTCGGGCTCGTGGCGCTGTTGATGCGCGGGTCCGGGCCCGGCACGCACCCCGGCCAACGAGGGTCGGCTTCGAGCAGCTCGAGCGCCAACCCGCCGCAAACCGCCGCTGCGACGCCTCCCCCGCCGCGCGATCTCGAGTCGCTGCGCGCTCGCTTCGTCGGTTCCGCGACTTGCACGCCGTGTCACGCGGAGCAGGCAGCCGCCTTCGCGAAATCGCATCACGCGGGCGCGCTTGCGGTGGCGACCCCGGAGCGCGTGCACGGGAAGTTCGACGGCACGACGTTCACGACGCCGCTCGGCGGCACCACGCGCTTCAGCCAAGCCGCCGGCAAGCTCGAGGTCTCGAGCCCCGACGGGGCCGGCGCCACGAAGACGTTCCCGGTCGCCTACGTCGCGGGAGTTTCGCCGCTCGAGCAGTACGTCGTCTCGACCGAAAACGGGAAGCTCCAGACGCTCGGGGTCGGATGGGACACGCGACCCAAAGCGCAGGGCGGCGAGCGCTTCTTCCACCTGTATGGCCCGAAGGGCGTCGCGCACGACGACTCGCTCTTCTTCACGCGTCCCGCGCAGAGCTTCAATCACGTGTGCGCGGACTGCCACTCGACGCTCCTCGAGCGCCGTTACGACGCGAGCACCGATCGCTTCGACACGCGCTGGGCCGAGCTCTCCGTCGGCTGCGAGGCGTGCCACGGTCCCGGCGCCGAGCACGTGAGCGCCGTCAAAGAGCATCCGGTGAACGGCGCCGGAGCCTACAAGAAGACGTTCACGGTCGCGCTCGCGCCGTCGCCGGCTTGGTCGCCGTCGCCGAGCGGTAGCCCGGTCGCGCGCGCCAAGGACACCGTCGAGATCGAGGTGTGCGCGCCCTGTCATAGCCGGCGCGAGCCCTTGCGTGAGGGCTTCGTCGCGGGCGACCCCTTCCTCGACGCGTTCGAGCCCGAGCTCTTGCGCGCGGGCCGGTATCACGCCGACGGGCAGGTCGAGGGCGAGGTGTACGAGTGGGGCTCGTTCTTGCAGAGCAAGATGTACGCGTCCGGCGTGCGCTGCTCCGACTGTCACGAGCCGCACTCGGGCGGGCTTCGGGCGGAAGGCAACGCCCTCTGCACGCGCTGCCACGAGGCGACGCGCTTCGACGTGGCGTCGCACACGCATCACACGGGCGAAAAGGCTCCGGCTTGCGTCGATTGCCACATGCCGCCTTCGACGTACATGCAAATAGACGAGCGGCGCGATCACTCGATCCGCATCCCGCGTCCGGATCTGAGCCTCGACTTCGGCACGCCGAACGCCTGCACGGGCTGCCACGCCAAGAAGGACGCGCGCTGGGCGCTCGGGGAGCTCGCGAAATGGTCCCCGGGCACGACTCGGCCGCACCACTTCGGCGAAGCGTTCGGCCTCGATCGAAAGGGAAAGCTCGACGCCCCCCGCGCGCTCGCCGCGCTGGCACGTGACGCGACCGCGCCGGCCATCGCGCGCGCGACGGCGCTCGAGCGTCTCGGCGAGTACCAGACCAAAGGCGCGCTCGAAGCCCTGAAAGAAGCGCTCTCGAGCCCCGATCCGTTGATCGTGTTCGGCGCCGTGCGCGGTGTGAACGAGCTGCCGCTGATTCAGCGCGCCCCGCTGCTCACGCCCGTGCTCGAGCACCCGCGCCGTGTCATTCGCATCGAAGTCGGCAAGGGCATGGCCGAGGTGCCGCTCGATCAAGTCACGAAGGAGATGCGCGCGACGCTCGAGCGCCGCTTCCAGGAGGTGGAGGAGAGCTTCGTCGTGGGCGCGTCGCGACCCGAGACGCACGTCGAGCGGAGCGCCTTCGAGCTCAAGCGTGGTCGGCCCGACGTGGCCGAAGCCGAGCTCCGAACGGCGCTGCGCCTCGCACCGTGCCTGGTCGAAGCGCACCTGAACCTCGCCGATCTCGCCCGCGACCGCGAGGACGAGCCCGGCTCGGAGCGAGCGATCCGCGCGGCGCTCGGCTGTGCACCCGACAGCGCGGCGGCGCATCACGCGCTCGGGCTGTGGCTCATTCGCGCGGAGAAGAAGACCGAAGCCGCGCAGAGCCTCAGAAAAGCGGTGGAGCTCGCGCCGAACGAGAGCCGCTACAGCTACGTGCTCGCGGTCCTCCTGCAGGAGAGCGGCGACGTCGAGGGCGCGGTGAAGATCCTCGAGACCGCCCTCGAGAAGCACGGCAACGATCGCGATCTGCTGCAGGCGCTCGCCGAGTACCTCCGAAAGCTCGACCAGAAGCAGCTCGCGGCGGAAGTCGACGCTCGCCTCAGCGAGCTCATGCGCGACTGATCGGATACACTCCGCGCGAGCCCGTGGCAGAAGCCGAGAGCACGACGGCCGACGACGACCGCCCCCGCGCGCGAACGCTGCTCTACGTTTATGCGCTCGCCGCCGTGCTCGGAGCGGGGCTCGGCGCGCGCGGGCTCCTGCCGTTCGCGGCTCGATTCCGCCATTCGACGTCGACGGGGGCGGCCCGCGTCGGGCTCGCGCTCCGCGACTCGAACCTCGCGCTCGACGCCGCCGACCGAACCGAGCTCCGGGCCGACATCGACGCGCTGCGTTCGACCTGGGACGGCGAGCGCGAAGCCTTCGAGCTGGTCATCGCGCTGCGCGGCCTGCGCGACGGCGAGGTCGACTGGGCGCTCGCGGAGCAAAGCTGCAAGGCCTTGCGCTGGCCGCGCTGCGATCGACCCGCGCTCGAAGACCTCCGCGCGAGGAGCAGGCCGTGAGGCTCGAGCCGTGGCTCCCCCTCTTGAAATGGGGCGTCGGGCCGCTCGCCGTCATGGCCGTCGCGGGCACGCTCGCGGTGTCGCTCGCTGGAGAGCAGCGCGGCAAGCTCTTCAGCATGACCGCCAAGCTCACGCCCGCGGAGCGAGGCGAGCTCGAGGTGGCGCCGCTCTACGCCGTGTCGAACGCCGCGTGGAGACTCGGCAGCTGGAGCTCGGCCAAGAAGGCCGTGAAAGCCGAGCTCGACCACCTGCCCGACAGCGGGCCAGCGCGAGCGCGCGCGCTCCTGCGCTTCGCGGCGCTCGACGACAACCCGGAGGGCCAGGCGGCCGTCGCCGCGCAGGCGTGCAGCGCCGATCCGAGCATCTGCGACCACATGAAGGACGCGGTCGAGCGCGAGACCTCGCTGCGCCTCGTGTCTCCCGGCAACACCGTGCCGCTCTATTTCGTGGGAGGTCACCCGCGGATCCCCGGTGCTGGCCGTCCCTGACGCCGCACGGCGCGAGCGTTCTTGGAAATTTTCGGTCCGGGTGCGTACGGGCACGGCGCGGACGACCGAGCGCGATGATCGTTCGCCTCCACTGTGGGAATTCCACCGAGGACCGCACCGGCTCGAGGAACCATGATCAGACTGACTGCCAAGACGTCCGCTTTCTCCCTGCTCCTGCTCGCTGCTTCGAGCTTCGCTGCGTGCGGTGAGCCCGCAAGCTCCGACGATGACAGCAGCCACGGCGCCTCCGGCGGCTCCGGGGGCACACAGACGATGGGCTCGAAGGGCGGCTCTGCCGGCACGGCGGCGACGAATGGAGGCAGCGCCGGAACGAGCGGCACGGGAAATACTGCAGGTCTGCCCGGCACCGGCGGCAGCGGTACCGGCGGCAGCGGCACCGGCGGCACCGGCAGCGGCACCGGTGGCAGTGGGACGGGCGGCGCCGGCAACGCACCGGGCATGGGCGGCAGCGGCCCCGGTGGTCAGTCGGGCTCGGCCGGAACACCCGCGGGCGGCGCACCCATGGCCGGGTCGGGACCGAGCTCGGGCGGTATGCCCGAAGGCGGCAGCGCGGGTCAGCCTCCGATGGGCGGAGCAGCCGGAAGCGCCGGCGCGACTCCCGCCGTGGACGAGCCGACGCTCGTCACCTCCGCGCCGAACGCCTACTGGAAGGTGGGCACGGTCATGGAAGTCACGAGCGGCAACGCCGACGTGACCGTGAACGACACTCAGACCTCGCAGACGTTCACCGGCTTCGGCGGCACCTTCAACGAGAAGGGCTGGGAGGCGCTGTCCGTGCTCTCGCAGGAGGACCGGGACCGCGCGCTCAAGCTCCTGTTCGATCCGGTCGAGGGGGCGAAGTTCGTCTACGGCCGCATCCCGATCGGCGCGAGCGACTACGCGTCGAACCGCTACACGCTCGACGACACGCAGGGCAACGCGGACGATCTCACGATGGAGAAGTTCTCCATCGACCGCGACAAGATGAAGCTCATTCCGTACATCAAGGCAGCGCTGGCGGTGAACCCGAACATCTACTTCTGGGGTAGCCCGTGGACGCCGCCCCCGTGGATGAAGGACAACAAGAACTACGACAAGGGCAACATGCGGAGCGACACGGCCGTGCTCAACGCGTTCGCCCTGTACCTCACGAAGTTCGTCGAGGAGTACGGGAAGGAAGGCATCGTCGTCAAAGCCGTCCACCCGCAGAACGAGCCGGGTTACGCGCAGGATTACCCGTCCTGCGGCTGGGGCTCCGGCTCGTTGATGGCCACGTTCATCGGCAAAAACCTCGCGCCGACGTTCAAGGAGCACAACATCACGGCGCAGATCTTCATCGGAACGATGTCGAACTCGACGGCGGACGCGACCCTGATGAAGACCGTGATGAACGACGGGACCGCCAAAGCGGCGATCTCTGGCTACGGCCTCCAGTGGGGCATGTTCGACGTGTACTCGAGCCTGGGCTTGGACAAGAGCCTTCAGATTTGGCAGACCGAGCACAAGTGCGGCAACTACCCGTGGGAAGGCGCCAACCAGAGCAAGGCGCCGAACGACCAAGCGTACGGCATCGAGAGTTGGGGACTCATCCGCGATTGGATCAAGAAGGGCGTGAACGCCTACAACGCGTGGAACATGGTGCTCGACACCGTCGGCCGCAGCCTAGACACGGTGCGACCGTGGGCGCAGAACGCGCTCCTCGCGGTCGACACGTCGAGCAAGAAGCTCATTCTCACGCCCGCGTACTACGTCTTCCGGCACTGCTCGCAGTACGTCGACCCCGGCGCGAAGCTCGTGGGCACGAGCGGCGGCGACGCGCTCGCCTTCAAGAACCCCGACGGCAGCATCGTGGTCATTATGTTCAATTCAGGCGGCGCCAAGACCGCCATCGTGTCGGTCGGTGGCAAGAAGCTGTCGTTCGCGATGCCTGGGAACGGGTGGGCGACCGTAAATTTCCACTGAAGCGTGGCTGAATAATTCTGTTCGGGGGCGGTATTATTCACACTGTCGACCGCTGGAATTTCCGTTCTCGCTTTTGATATCGCGCCTGCTCCGAATTGCGCGCGTTGACGCGCATCGGCGCACCAAAAATGATTAGTGCGCCTGGGCGCCGCATCATTCTCGCTGGGGCCTCGGCAGCTCACTAATCATAATTGGCGAGCCGACGAACGAGCGCCGCTGATTGCGCATACTCGTGTGCGTGATCGTGATCCGGTGTCAGTACATAGGGCATCGGTAACGGTAATCCACGTACCGGAGACGAAAACCATGGTCCGTCAGCCACGCGAATCTGTGCCCGCTTCCCTCGAAGTCGAGTCCCTGAACCCAGCGGACGACGCGGCCGAAGCGAACGCCGGCTCACGGCGTGATTTCCTCCAGCTCGGTGCCTTCGCCGCGCTCGGCCTCGCCAGCGGCTGCGGCAACACCGCAGGCGGCGACGACGACGACGCCACCGCGGGCAGCGGCGGCTCGTCAGGCACCAACCCGGGCGCCGGCACGGGCGGCACCTCGGTGATGGGCAACGGTGGTACCGGCACGGGCGGCAGCGCTGGCACCGGCACGCCGATTCAGGGCGGCAGCTCTGGGACCGGTACCGGAGGCAGCACCGGCGGCGGCGCCGGTCAGTCGACAACGGGCGGCGCGGGCCCTGCGGGTGCGAGCCCGGGCGGATCCGCTGGCGCCTCGACCGGTGGAGCTCCTGCGGGCGGCGCCGGCGGGATGAACGGCGGCTCGCCGGCTACAGGCGGTGCGCCCGCCGGCGGCATGGCGGGAAGCGCGAACGGCGGCGCCGGCGGCATGGGCAACACGGGCATGGGCGGCAAGGAGAACAACTACACGCCTCTCCCCATGCTGCCCGACGGTACGAAAGGCCCGTCGAACAAGTTGCTCCCGGATCCGTTCAAGTTCCTCGACGGCACGCGCATCTCGTCCAAGGCGGATTGGGAGCGCCTCCGCGCGGATCTGAGCGCGAAGCTCCAGGCCGCCGTCTACGGTCCGAAGATGCCGCCGCCGGACACGCTCAAGGCGTCGATCAGCGGCAGCACCGTCACCGTCAACATGACGGTCGGCACCAAGACGGGCTCGTTCACCTTCACGGTCAGCGGCGGCAGCGCGAGCGAGCCGAAGCCCGCGGTGCTCAAGTGCGACGGCTCCGGCGTGCCGTTCCCGAGCAGCGTCGTGAGCATCCGTCTCGACGCGCACACGTTCGCGCAAGAAAACAAGATGATCCCGACGAGCGGCCTCGTCAGCACGCTCTACGGCAACACCGCGGCGAAGAGCGGGTCCGACATCTGCTGGGCATGGGGGGCAAGCCGCATCATCGACGCGCTCGAGCAGCTGCCCGAGGCCGGCATCGACACGACGAAGATCGCGACGACCGGCTGCTCCTACGCCGGTAAGGGCGCCCTCGCGATGGGCATCTTCGACGAGCGCGTCGCGCTGACCGTCATGCAGGAAGGCGGCTCCGGCGGCACGGCCTGTTGGCGTATCTCCACGAAGGAGGCCTCGCTCGGCCAGAACATCCAGGAAGCGACCGAGATCGTCGGCGAGCAGAACTGGCAGGGCGCCGACTTCAAGGCGCTCTTCTCCGGCAAGGACAAGAAGACCGCGCCGGTCGACATGCTCATCGCCGACATGCACTTCTGCGTCGCGCTCGCCGCACCGCGCGGCTTCCTGATCATCGAGAACGACATCGACTGGCTCGGCCCGCTCGCTGCGTACGGCGGCGGCAAGGCGGGTCTCGAGGTGTACAAGGCGCTCGGCGTCGCCGACCGCTGCGGCATCTCCGTCGCGGCGAACCACGGTCACTGCCAGTTCCCGTCGAGCCAGCAAGCCGATCTCACGAAGTTCATCAACCGCTTCCTCCTCGGGATGAAGACGGACACGGGCGGCGTCGACGTGCTCAACGCCACGAACAGCAAGATCAAGACCTGGACCCCGGCCGACTGGATCGACTGGGACACGCCCACGCTGAGCGGCGAGCTCCCGTGGGACCCGTGGAAGTAAGCACGGGCCGCGAGGCCACATAGCTCGAGATAGCCTGCTTTCACTCGTCGAGCGCGGCGGCGTCGTCCTGACGCTGGCGCTCGGCGCAGTGAGCACGCCGGCGTGCTCGAGCGACGAGCCCGGCACGCGCCCCGCTCCAGTCGGTGACGCGGGAACCCATACGACCGGCGGTGGCTCGGGTGCGACCACGGGCGGCGCGGGGCAGAGCGGCGGAGCGGGTGGCGCGACCGCTGCAGCAGGCGGGGCGACGAGCAGCGGCGGCTCGAGCTTGCTCGGCGCGCGCGTGCGGCGCTTGGCGAACCCCGAGTACGACGCCTCGGTGCAGGCTCTGCTCGGAACGACGGCGGCGCCGGCGTCGGGCCCCGATTTCCCGCCCGATTTGCGCCAAGACGGCTTCACGGTGAACGACGCGCAGCGCGTCGATGCCGTCATCATCGAGCGGCTCGCGGACGCCGCGGACACGCTCGCCACCGAGGCGCGAGCGAACGGCACGCTGGCTCGCTTGGCGCCGTGCGCCACGGGCGACGAGCCGGCGACGTGTGCCAAGACGTTCGTGACGACGTTTGGCGCCAAGGTGTACCGGCGCCCGCTCGTCGACGAGGAAGTCACGGCGCTGCTCGCGCTCTACGCGGCGGGCGCGGACGGCGCCGACTACGAAGACGGCATCGCGCACGTGACGCGCGGGCTCCTGCAGTCGGCGGGGTTCCTCTACTTGACCGAGCTCGGCGACGCGCCCCCTGGCTCGGGGCGTGTCGAGCTCGCGCCGTACGAGCTCGCGTCGGCGCTGTCCTACTTGCTCACGTCCGCGCCTGCGGACGACGAGCTCCTCGCCAAGGCGACGGCGGGTAAGCTCGCCGAGCCCGCCGAGCGCGAAGCCGAAGCGCGCCGGCTTTTGGCGAACGACCCGCGCGCGAGAGAGACCGTCGTGCGCCTCGTGCGTGAGTGGCTCGGGATCGATCGCGTGGACGACAGCGCGAAGGACACGCTCGTTTACCCGGATTTCGAGGCGCTCAAGCCGAGCATCGTCGCCGAGAGCAAGGATTTCGTGCGCGCGGTCGCGTTCGAGTCGACGGGCAACGTCAGCGAGCTCTTCGGCGCGACTTGGACGGTGAATTCCGGGCCGCTCGCGCTCTATCAGACCGCGGGCAGCGGGCCGGTCCCCGGCTCGACGCTGCTCGACGGTCGCGTCGGGATCTTGAACCAGGCGGCGTTCCTCGCGACGTACGCCAACGCCCACGAGAGCCACCCGATTTTCCGCGGCGTCGCCGTCGCGCGACGCGTGCTGTGCTTACCCCTGGACTCGCCCGCGTCGTTCGACCTCACGGTCGTGCCTCCCGCCCCCGATCCGACCCAGACCACGCGGCAGCGCTTCAGCGTCCACCCCGCCGATTCGATCTGTGCGGGCTGCCACGACATCATCGATCCGTTCGGCTTCTCCTTCGAGCACTTCGACGGCATGGGCGCGTACCGAGCCCAGGAGAACGGGCAGGACGTGGACAGCAGCGTCGTCGTCTCGCTCGAGGCCGACTACGACGGCCCCTACCGCGACAGCAACGCGATGGCAGCCGCACTCGCCGTAAGCCCGACCGTCCGCGAGTGCATGGCGCGCTACATGTTTCGCGCCGCCGCCGCGAGCGGCGATTCGGCGGCGACCGCCGGCGAGCCGGAGTTCGTCGAGCTCTGGCGCTCCCTGCCGGCCGCTGCGAACGGCAACATCGTCGAGTCGCTGATCGCGTACGTGAAGAGTCCGAGCTTCCTCCTGCGGGAGGCCCTGTGAGCGTCAGGCGCAGCCGGCGCACGGTGCTGCGCGGGCTCGGGACGGGCTTTCTAGCGCTGCCGTTCCTGCGCGTCGTCGAGAGCTCGTACGCGCAGGCAGCGGGCGAGGCGCTCCCGCAGCGTTTCATCGGCGTGTACCACCCGCATGGGATCGCGGCCGAGCTCTTCACGATGCGCGACGGCGAAACGGAGACCCGCTTCGACCTCGACTACCCGGACAGCCCGCTCGAGCCCTTCGACGACCCGGCCACGTACGGCAAGAGCTTCAAGGACAAGATCGTCACGATCGAAGGACTCGATCTCCTTTCCGACACGAACGGCCACAACTCGGCCGGAACGATTCTGACCGGGAGTCGCATCATCAACGGCCCCGGCGGCCTGCCCGAGACCAGCTCGCTCGATCAGTTCCTGGCCGTGGAGAGCGGGCTCGGCGAAGCGACCGTCGTGCCGAGCGTCGCGCTCGCCGTCGGCAACAAAGAGCTCTCCGCGCGCGAAACGCTCTCTTTCGGTGCTGGCGGCATCCCGCTCTCGAAGATCATCGATCCGGTGCTGGCGTTCGACTTTTTGTTCAAGCAAGCGGTCGTCGGCAGCGACCCGGCAGCGCAGGCGGCAGCGGAGCGCCAGCGCCGCCTCGGCGCGAGCCTGATCGACTTCGTGAGCGGCGACGTGAAGCGCCTGCGAGCGCGCGTCGGGCCGTTCGAGGAGCAGAAGCTCGATCAGCACCTCGACGCGCTCAGGGCGCTCGAGAAGAAGTTCCAGGCGCTCGGCAGCACGAACGATTGCCCGCTTCCCACGCGACCGAGCGCCTTCCCGGCGCTCGAGCGCTACAACGGCGGCGAGCCGTACTTCGACGCCATCACCGATCTGCACGTCGATCTCTTGGGGCTCGCGCTGGGCTGCGACATCACGCGCTTCGCCACGTTGTGCCTGGGCGACCTGTCGTATGCGGGCAATCCGCTCGATTTGCCGGCCGACAACCACGGCGGCATGGCGCACACGTACGACGCTTCGCCGCTCGGCTCCGAAGGGCGACCCGTGGGCGACGGCGATCCTGCGACGTGGAAGCTCCTTGCCACGTTCAACCGCTACGCCTACGGCAAGGTCGCGCGGCTCATGCAGCGTCTCGACGAGAGCGGCATCCTCGACAGCACGCTCATCTACGCGTCGAGCGACATGGGCAACCCGGCTTCGCACAGCACGCGCAACGTGCCCACCGTGCTCGCCGGAGGCGCGAACGGCAGGATCCGCATGGGACGCCGCATCAAGTACCGCACGGATTGCCCGCTCGGCACGGCGTGCGACAAAACGAGCAGCGACTACGAGACGAACCCGAACAACCGGCTGCTCGTATCGATCGCGCAGGCGTTCGGGCTCGACATCGACCACTTCGCGCGGCAGCCGCTGTACGCAAACTCGACGGGGCCGCTGCCGGGGCTGTAGGTTCCTTGAGAACCGCGCTCATCGGACGAATGAGTCAAACGCTTCAAACCCGGCACGCCCCATCCGGCTGGGAAGACCCGCTAGAATTTATTGGACGGCTCCTTGCACTCGCCAACGCGCGCGACGCTCACGCCGCTCGCGTGGGCGAGGCATTCCGTCGGATAGGTGCGATCGTCGCAGCCGCACACGGGCCTGTATTCTCGGGTGCAGGCGCCGGGGGTGGGTTGGCAAGTGCCCGTTTGATCGGCGGCGCCGCAATGAGCCTCGAGCGGGAAATCGCAGAAGAGCCCCGCGCCGCAGCGGAAGCCGGCGATGCCGCCGCAGGTGGCGCCGGGCGCGCCGAGCTTGGCGGCTCCGGGCGGCGCGTCCCCGCTCGGTTGCGTGCCGGCAGCGGGACCGGTCGCTTCGACGGGAGCCGCGGACGCAGCGGGCGGGGCGCTGGTCGAAGGGGAAACGGCGCTCGGGGGCGGAGAGCTCGGGGGTGCGGCGGCGTCGGGAGGAGAGCCGCAGGCGACGGTCGCGACGAAGCCGAGCGCGGTGACGGCGGAGAGCGAGGCGCGAACGTCGAACGGCATGCTCTTCTCTACCACGCCTCGGCGCTGCACCCCTCAGCGACGCTCGCACCCGTGCGCGCCGACGCTCCGCGTCACGTCACTTCGGCATATCGCAGGCGATCCAGTCGAGAAGCAGCTTGCTCTCTTCGTGCGTCATGACGATGCCGGAGTCGGGCGGCGGCATCGAGCAGTTCAGCGTGTCGCCACGGACACGGTCCCACCAGTCGACGACATCCTGGTAGCTCGTGAGGGGCCATGGACCGTCGGAGGTGTCGGAGTGACAGCTGTTGCAGCGCGCGTCGAGGATGGGCGCGATATCGGCGTAGGTGGGAGCGGGCTCCGGGCAGTCTTCGGAATTCTCGATGGTACATGCCGGCGGCTGCGGGGGCTGCGGGGGCTGCGGATCGTCGCTCGCGCAGGCGAGCGCGAGCGTAGAGCAGCCGAGAACCAAAGCAGCACCGCGTGCGAGTTTCATGAATGGAGCCAGCTGACGACCGCTCCGCCAAGGATGAGCCACGTCGCACTCGTCTTCAAGGGCAGGAGCCGTACGACGGGGGCGGGATCTGAACCGGGGTGCTGACCGATGCTCCGACGAACCGGCACAAAAACCGCGCTCTCCCGCGTGCTACAATCCCGCCGATGCTTGCGAAGCGCCTTCGTACGCTGTCGATCTTCGCGGGCGGCTGCCTGAGTGGCGCGGTGTTGATCATCGTGTGGCACAGCGCGCCGCAGAGGACGACCGACGGGGCCCGCGCTCGCCAGCCCGCGTCATCCGTCGAGGTGCCCAGCGACGCCGAAGCGGCATCCTCGCAAGAGGCCCACGGGCGCTCCGCAGGAAATGTTCATGCCGACGGCGAGACCAGCGAGCCTCCGGCGGGCAAGCACGCCCTGGCTCGAGCGAAAAACGAAGAGGGCGCCGAAGCGGCGACCGCCGAAGCGGGGCGCCCCGTTTCCGACGTCCTCGCTGACCTCGAAGCGGCCTACCGCCAGCAGCTC
>DASUGE010000208.1:0-4096 GCA_036274215.1 Polyangiaceae bacterium
GCTCGGAGGTGGAAGCGGTCGCGCTCGTCATCGCCGAGCAGGGCGCGATCACGGTGGAATCGGCCGCGCGCGCCCTCGCCGCGCTGCGGGGCTAAATCTAGCCGCGGTCGCCGCCGAGCCAGCCGGCGCCCGGTGCGAGCACGCCCGGCCAGCCGTCGACGTACTTCGACGGTGCCCCCGGCTCGGAAACGTCGACCCACATGGCCTTGGCGCTGCCGAACGGCCGCACGTCGACGTGAACGAAGCGATTGTTCGGGTAGTAGCCGCAGCCCACGTCGCGAAGCTTTTGGCAGCGGGCGAACAAGTCCTCGTTCGGGATCCCTTGCACGTACACGTCGAGGGCTTTGCCGCGCTGGTGAAAGCTCGAGTGCGCGTGCGGGCGGTAACCGCTCATGATCACGACCGTGCGCCCCGGAAACGCCTCCTGGATCTCGCCGAGCACCCAGACCAGGCGCGGATCGAGCAGCTTGAGCCCCGGCAGCCACTCGCCCGGCGTGTCCGACTGGGGGGCTTCCGGTAGCGGCAGCTCCGGCCGCGGCGCATCCGGCGAACGAGCGAGCGAGCTCAGGCGGTCGATCACCTCCGGCGCGATGGCGCCGTCGCAGTCGAACAGCGACAGGCGCTCGGATTCCGCCGAGTAGCGGGCGACGGCGAGCGGCCGCGGCGCCTTCCAGCGCGGGCAGGGTCGCGCGACGACCACCGGTAAGGAGAGCGGCTCGAACGACTCGCCGAGCCGCCAGATGAGCGCGGGGGCGGGGGAGCGCTCCAACCCGTAGCGCCCCTCGAAAAAGGCGCGCCACTCGGGCGTGTGGTTCTCCCAGGGGCGCTGGTAGCGCCCGATCGCGGAGAGGGTCGGCGGCGGTGCCAGGCGGAAGCGGCGGCGCGAGTCGAAGGACCCGCCGAGCCAGGTCATCTCGCTCAGCGGCAGCGTCGACGGCACCGGCGGCCGCACGGGCACCGTACGCTCGCGGAACCCCGCGAACGCCGTGCCCGTGACCCCGAGGGCGAGCAGCACGGACAGCACGCGGCGCATGGGCGCGTGCAGCATAGCCATTTCCCGCTCGGGGCTACGACCCGTTGCTGGGCGCCTCGAGGGCGGTTTGGAGCAGGCCGAGGAACGCCTCGTAGGCTTCCTTCGCCTTCAGCTCGTCGCCTTCGAGGTATTCCGTGACGCTCAATCCGTTCAGAACGGCGAGGACGAGCGTCGCGAGGGCCTCGGAGCGGGGGCTCTTGCCCGCCCCGGCCACCGCATCGCGCACGACCTGGCGGGCGTCACGCTGGAGCCCGGCGGCCCGGCGCTTGAGCTCGGCGTCCCGGCGCGCGGCGCTCCACACCTCGATGTTCAGGCCGGTTCCAGTCTTGTTGCTCTGGATGGCGTCCCACAGCGCACGCAGGGCATCCGTCGCCTGCTGGGGCGACCCATCACCGTTGCGGATCGCTTCCTTCAAACGGTCGAGATACCGATGGTACGTGAAGCTCTGCACCTCGTGGATGAGCGCGGCTTTGCTGGCGAAGTAGTAGTGAACGATGCTCTTCCGGAGCCCGAGCTCCTTGCCGATCTCGGCCAGCGTCGTGGCGGTGAAGCCTTTGCGCGCGAAGCACTTCGCGGCAGCGGACAGGATCGAAGCGACGCGGGGATTCTCCCAATCGGCGCTGCGAGCGGCGGCGCCGTTCTCCTCATTCGGTTTACGGGCGGGGGGGACTGCGGGTTGTTCCGTGGTCATCATGGGTATGGTTCGCTTACCGGCCAGCCGGTGTCTGAGGGATCGAAATCTCCGAGGCCCTACGCCTCTCGTCCCGGGGCGGCGTTCTTCGCCTAGCTCGTCCGTCGAGTCAAGCCCGCCCGTGCGGCCGGCTTCCTGCGCGGCGCCAGCGGAACCCCTGGAAACATCTGTTAATTTGGAGTGCCGCCGGGCCAAGGCCTACGCGGGGCCGCGTTTTTTCGCGGCGGGCGGCGACTTTTCCGCCGGGGTGGCCTTCGAATCCCGGCTCTTCCAGAAGGGCATGCCGAGCTGCTCCGTCCAGCCCGCCTTTCCGAAGCGCCCGGGCTCGCGCGACTCGACCATGCTGTCGTTTCGCGCCTCGGTGGAAGCGCTCGCGTCCTCGCTCTGATCGCTCTCGTTTGGGCCCTGCGTGGTCACGAGGAGCTCGTCGGCCAGGTACTCGGGGTGCACGTCGTCGGCGACGTTCGGCTTGTCCTTGCTCGGATCGCCGGCGCCCACGCGGACGATCTGCGTCGTGGGCGGGTACACATCGTCCCACCGCTCGCGCACCGCGTGCGGTCCGTCGCGCACGATGCGGTAGCGCCGCACCTTGAAGCCTGCGACGCCGCGTTGCGCGAGCACGCGCGTGCCGGCGGGTAACGCCTTGTCGGGACGCTCGACCTCTTCGTACGGGATCGCGTCGATGATGCGGCGGATGAGCGTCACCGTGCGCGTGCGTCGCGGCCCGAGGATCTCGGCGCGGACGACGCCGTTCTTCACGACCTCGTGCAGCACGATGGGGAAGTCGAACGTGTTCGCGATGCGGAGGTTGATCGTCGGGTACACGACCGTCGCGTCGAGCCCGAGCTTGATGTACGCGCTCGGACGGGTGTGCGGGTAGCGTTCCACGATGCCGAGGCCGGCAAAGAACGCCGCGCCGTGCAGCGTCCCCGAAATCTGGCAGGTGCCGCCGCCGATGCCGTCCACGACCTCGCCCTCCGCGATCACCGGCGCGACTTTGTAGCCGTTCGCCTCGTCGCGCGGCCCCACGAGCTCGTTGAAATCGAGCGTTTCGCCGGGGAGCAGCACGTGCCCGTCGAGCTTGCTCGCGGCGATCCGCAGGTTGAAGGAGCGCGCCGCGTACTTCTCCGAGCGGTCGTAGCGCGTCTCGAACCAGCCGAGCACGGCATCGAAGCGCACGCCGGCGAGATCTTTCGCGGTGCGCTTCGGCTTGCGCTCCCTCCACACGAGGCGAGCCGACGTGGCGCCCGTCTCGAGGGCCCGCGTGAGCGCGAGCAGCGTGCCGTCGATGTCGAGCAGCCGGCCGTTCGACTCCGGCACGACGGTGCGCGCGTCGAGATCGAGCCGCGCGTCGACCGCGGCGCGATCGATCTCGTCTTTGAGCGCGGCGAGGGCAGGCAACGCCTGGTCGCGGTTGAGCGTCACCGGCACGGGCAGCGGCAGCCCCGTGCGCACGCCACTCGCACGGAACGTGCGGAGCATGGCGCTCGTCGGGTCGCGGGCGTCGCGCACGAGCGTCGCCAGGCGCACCTTGTCGATCTCGGCGCCGAGCTGCCCGAGGTAGACCTCGCGGCGCTTGCCGTCCGGTAGCTCGAGCACGAAGCGGCGCGCGACGTAGCTCCGCACCCGGTCGATGGCGAGCGCGCCCGCCCGCGCGTCGAGGGGGAGGGGCCGGCCCAAAAGCTCGATGGCGAGCGGCTCGGCGGACGGCGTGCCGGCGGCCGGCAGGCGCGGCACCAAAAGGAAGCCCGCGACGAGCCCCGCGCCGACCGCTATCGCGAGCGCTCCGCCGCCGCGCCCGCCGGGAAAGCGGGCGAAAAGCTTCGTGAGGCGTTCCGGGAGCTGCACGCGCCCAAACGACTAGCACGGACCCCGGCGCGCTACGCTCGACGGGTCCCACGACGGCCATGGCGAGCGACGACCTCCTGCCCAAACTCGAGAGCCTCCCGAGCGAGCCGGGTTGCTACGTCTTCCGCGACTCGAAGGGCGTCACGCTCTACGTCGGCAAGGCCAAGAGCTTGCGCTCGCGCGTCCGGAGCTACTTCCAGGAGGGCGCGTCGGACACGCGCGCCTTCATTCCGCTCTTGCGCAAGAACGTCGTCGATCTCGAGACGATCGTCACGCGGAGCGAGAAGGAAGCCGCGATCCTCGAGAACAACCTGATCAAGGAGCGGAAGCCTCGCTACAACGTGAAGCTTCGCGACGACAAGGAGTACCTGAGCGTGCGCCTGTCGTCGGAGCACGAGTGGCCGCGGCTCGAGCTCGTGCGGCGCCCCAAGCCCGACGGTGCGCGCTACTTCGGTCCGTATCACTCGGCGACGGCCGTGCGCCGCACGCTCCACCTCGTCGAAAAGCACTGGAAGCTCCGCACT
>DASUGE010000209.1:0-3119 GCA_036274215.1 Polyangiaceae bacterium
GGAGACCAGCGGCTCCTCGAGCTCGTTCCCGAGGAGCAGGGCGCCGCCGAGCGAAAGCCCAGAGAGCGGCACGCGCGCCCAGGTGGGAAGCGGCACGAGCGCGCGTGGAACGGCGCCCCCCGCCCGAATCGAGCGCTCCTTGAAGAAGACGAGCAAGGCGAGCGCCACGGCGAACAGGCCTGAAATCAGCGGCCAACGCAACGAGCGGGCGGGCGCAGCGAGCGGAACGCTCGGGGTCGCCAGAGCCGGCTTCGGAGCCTCTGCGGCGGCGCCAGGCGTGCTCGGCGAGAGCGCGCTCGTCTCGACGCGCCAGAGCACCGGCTCACCGCGCGCCACGTGGGAACGAACGAGCTCGATCTCGTCGGCCTGGGGCGTGTGGTGCATCGACGAGACCATCACGCCGAAGCCAGGATCCGGATCGTCCTTGTCGACCGAGGGCAGCCGCGGCGCGGTATCGCTCGGCGGGAGGCGGAAGATGGCACGCACCCCGTCGACCCCCGCGTCGAGGCGCGGTCCGACCCAACCAATCTCGACGGCGCCGGCTCGAGCCCGAAGCCGATCGCGCGCAGCGAGGTTCGTGCGGTAACGAACCTTGAACAGCCACGTGCCGCCGCGAAGCCCCTTCGGGAGATCGACCTCGAGTCGGAGCGACCCGTCGGCGTGCCGCTCGACAAGCAGCGGGATGGGCACGCCGCCGGCTGCACGCGTGACGGTCGCGTCGGGCAGGATCTCCGCATCCGGATCGGAGGTCCCGAGCTCCAGGCTCTTCAACGGCCCTCCTCTCACCTCGAGGACCAGCTCGTGGCTCACGGTCGCGTGCCCGTCAGCCTCGACCTCGACGACCGAGAGCAGTCCCTTTGGGTTTTGCTCGATCCAGGCGGACGCCGGCAGCGACCACGCCGCGGTTGCGGCCAAAAATAGGGCCGAAACGAGATGTCGTACCTTGGGGCACACTGTAGGTTCGACGCTTACACGAGGACTCGTGGGCCAGGCAACATCCTGCCGAAATCCGAGGCTGCCGCGACCGGTGCCTCCTCGCGTTACAATGCATGGATGAAGCTTCCGGTGTGGGCGGCCCTGGCGTTATCCGCCGCCGGCTGCTCCCTCATCATCCCGCTCGACTACACGGGCGGCGTCGGTGGATCTGCGGGAACCGGAGGCGCCGGCGCGAGCAATGGCGGAAGCAGCGGCGTGGGCAACGCGGCCCAGGGCGGCACCGCGCAGGGCGCCGAGGCGGGTGTCGGTAACGAAGGCGGCAACCCGCAGGGCGGCGCAGGCTTCGAAGGCGGGACCGGCGGCGCGACGAGCCCGGGCGGTACGGACTCGGGAGGCCGCGGCGGCACCTCGGGCGGCACCGACGGCGGCGCGAGCGGCACAGGTGGCGTCGGCGGCAGCTCGATGGGCGGCGAGGACGCCGGCGGCGAAGCCGGGGCGGGCCCTGCCGGAACCTCCGGTGGCGGCGTGGGCGGCACCGGGGGCAGCAGTGGTCGCGGCGGCACGGCCGGCGGCGGCATGGCAGGCACGGCGGGTTGCTCCTTCGATCTCACCTCCAATCCGATGCACTGCGGCAGCTGCACGAACGCATGCCCCTCGGGCAACGACTGCATCGACAGCGAATGCGTGGCGTCGCCATGCGACAAGCTCGGGTGCGGCAGCATCCAGATGGCCGCCAATTCCGGCGGTGGGATGCGTAAGGACAGCGTCGGCACGACCAACGACGTCTGCGTCGAAGTGCAGAGCTACACGCCGAACACGGGGTACGCTCCCGCGATCAATTGCTGGAACACCGATTCGCGCACGGCCAAGGTGAACGAGGTGACGGTGACGTGCGGCAGCGACCAACCGCTCACGATGCCGAGACGCAAGGGTGGATACTGCGTCCACTTCGGCCCCGGTCAGAAGCCGGAAGCCGGGTTCGTCCTTCCCTTCACCCCGAGCGGCTGCTGTAACGGCAGCGGCATGGGCACCTGCTGCTCGACGAACGGCGGCACCGGCGGCACCTGAACGACCGCGCGGACGCGCGCTTCCGTTAGTGAAGTGCGCCGCTGCTCGCGACCGCCGTCGCCAGCAAGGGTACGAGGCCGGGCAAATCCTCGAACACGCCGCCCGTCACCGTCGTGCGGAGGACCGCCTTCGGCGCGGCGCCGGGCTCCGTCAGCCACTCCAAAAAGATGGGTGCCTGGCCGTGGTGCGGCAGCGCCGCGAAAGCCGCGTCCGGGTTGCCGAGCTTGCGGGTGAAGGAGCTCGTCCCGAGCAGGTACGACAGAGTCAGAAAGCCCGCCTGCGTCGCCTTCATGTGGCGCATGCGCTCGAGCTCCGTGCGCGTCGCTAGCGTTTCAGACTTCGGATTGAGCGCCTGCACGAGACGAGCCGTGAGCTCCTTCACGTTCGGAGCGTAGGCGAGGAGCGCATCCGGGCCGCTCGGCACGACGGCGATAGCCACCTCGACGGGGCCGTCGTCGAGCTTCTGGCCCTTCCAGCCGATGGCGCCCGTGATCATCTGCGCGAGCCCCATCGGCATCTTCACGACCGCCGCGACGCTGCCCGGCCAAATCCCGACACCCTTGATCGGGACGGTGCGTGCGGTCGGGAGCGACTTGTCGTCCGTCCTCAACCGGCGGGCGAGCGCAGCCCGAAAATCCTTGTCGGAGAGCACGCCCGCGAGATCGGCTGCAAAGCCCTTGAGCGGGGACGACGGGGCGGCGCTGGTCCGCATCACCATCCAGGGCGCGCGAGCAGGCGGCGCGTTCTTGTCCCGAGCGCTCTTCGCGATCAGCGTCGAGCCTCCCGCATGGGCCGAAGCGTTGTCGAGCCCCGCATACGCTTGGATCAGCCGCGCGACACGGTCACGCGTCGCCTTGCCCACCTTCTCGTGCTCGAGGTACGCGTCGGCGAGCTCGAGCGCGGTGCGGCGCAGGCCGTCCACGAGATGCGGGTCGCGGCCCACGGAATAACCGCCCTCGCCCGCGTCCTCGGGCAACGCAAACAAAGACTCCGGAGCGGGTCCCGGCGGGTGCGTGTTGTCGGCGACCACGCTCGCCACCCACGACTTGTGATCGCGGAACGCCAGGCCGAGCTCGAGCGTCGCCTCGTGCTTCGGCTCGTCGAGGCCGCCCTCC
>DASUGE010000210.1:0-2142 GCA_036274215.1 Polyangiaceae bacterium
TTCGTGTACCAGTCGTAGATGCGGCCCACGAACGGCGAGATGAGCGTGACCTTCGCCTCGGCGCACGCGACCGCCTGAGCGAAGCTGAAGAGCAGCGTCATGTTCGTGTGGATGCTCTCCTTCTCGAGCTGCTCGGCGGCGCGAATGCCCTCCCACGTCGAGCCGAGCTTGATCAGGATGCGCTCGCGCGGGACGCCCGCCTGCTCGTAGAGCTCGATGAAGCGGCGCGCCTTGGCGATGCTGCCCTGCACGTCGAAGCTCAGCGTTGCATCGACCTCGGTCGAGACGCGACCGGGGACGATCTTCAGGATCTCGCAGCCGAAGTTCACGGCGAGCTTGTCCATGAACGCGCCGACCTTCTGCTCCTTGTCGCCCGAGTGCTTGGCGGCAAACCCGATCGCCTCGTCCACGAGCGCCTTGTACTTCGGCATCTGCGCGGCCTTGTAGAGGAGCGACGGATTCGTCGTCGCGTCCTGAGGCTTGTACTTGACGAGCGCTTCGATGTCGCCGCTGTCGGCAACGACCGTGGTGTACTTCCGCAGCGATTCGAGCTGGGTCATCGTGTTTCTCCTCGGGGGGACCGGTTCATCACACCGTTCCCGCGGTCTGGCAAGCGTGCCCCCCGACGCCGCGCGGTGCAAGCGTCGCGTGAGCCGCGATTTTACCCAATGCACACGGGCCGGCACGCGGATGACGCAGTCTCGCCACGGCCTCGAAATTCTGGTCGGGCGAGGGGGGCGCGGGGAATAGACTCGCCGCGTGCCAGCGCTTCGCTTCACGGCGACGATGAAGATCCGGGACGTGAATCCCTACGTTCTCGTGAGCGCCAAACGGGCGAACGCCTTGCAGCACGGCTGGCGTAAGCCGCTGCCCGTGCGGGTGCGGATCAACGGCCAGCCGCGAGCTGCCTGGCGCATCAACATGATGCCGGCGGGCGACGGCAGCTTTTATCTGTACCTGAGCGGCACCGTCCGGGACGCTTCGCGTACCGAGGTCGGTGACCGCGTCGAGGTCGAGCTCTCGTTCGACGAGAAGTACAAGGGCGGCCCCACGCAGCGGCTCCCGCCCGCGTTTCACCGAGCGCTGCGGTCGAGCCCGAAGGCGAGGAGCGCCTGGCAGTCCCTGCCGCCGAGCCGGAAAAAAGAGGTCGCGCGCTACATCGCTTCTCTCAAGTCCGAGGAAGCGAGGATGCGCAACGTCGAGAAGGCCGTGCGCGCGCTCGGCGCACGCAGCGCCTACTTCATGGGGCGCTCTTGGAAGGGCGGGAAGTAGCGCCGGCACCAGCCGCTCCGGCGGGAGCGGACTCGGGCGCGCTTTCTTTTGGTGCGACGAGCTTCGACAGGCCGGCGCGCACGTTCGCTTGGGTCAGCGGATCGGCGAGGGCACGCTCGACGAGCGTACGCCCCTCGCTGCCTCCGACGCGCACGAGCGCGGTCGCCGCCGAAACGGCCGCGCTCACGAGCGCGTCCTCGTCGGCCGTCGCGCGATAGAGCGCGAAGAACGTGCGAAGCTCCGGGAGCTCGGCGGACGTCGCGAGCTTCTCGAGCGCGCGCGCGGCGTGCTCGACGTCCTCGACCGTGTTCGCGGGATCGTTCAGGTGGCGCGCGAGCAGTGGAGCCGCCCGGCTTTCACCGAGCGCACCGAGCGCGTCGGCGAGCGGCGCGACCGGCGGCGGGGTTTCGCCGGACACGAAGTCGTAGTGACGTGCGAGCGCCGAGAGCATGAACTCCTCGCCGTTCCGGCGTGCGGCGAGCAGCTTTCCCGCCGTGTCACGGAGCTCGGGCGGCAAACGACCGTCGCGCACGAACGCGATCAGGATGCGCGTCACTTCGGGATCCTGGAGTTTACCCAGCTCGTCGACCAAGAGCTTCTCGGCGGCCGCCATGTTCGGATCGAGGCGCGCGAGGCTCTGCTCGATTTGCTGCGCCAGCGTGCCGCGCGGCTTGCCGCCCGTGATGCGCAAGCCGCCCGCTCCCACCGAACAGACCACGAGCTTCGCGCCGAGGTCGAGCACCGGCCCGGCGCCGCCCGCCGCGTCGTAGAGGTGCACCTTGCCCGTCGCGTCGCAGAACACGAAACCCGACGCCGCCGCCGCGCCGCCGACGGTGTCGCCCTGAAACGCGTCCGTCCACGCGAGGCGCT
>DASUGE010000211.1:0-6369 GCA_036274215.1 Polyangiaceae bacterium
CCCGCGAGCGCAGGCCGAAGGCCGAGCACGCCGGCCGTGCCGCGCCGCACCCGTGTGTGGGGCAACTGCGGCTCGCGTTGCGTCGCTGAGCGAAGAGCCTCCGGCAATGCGTCAAACGCCGGAGCACGGGCGGGCACCCTACGGCGATGCTTCGAGCACGGGAGCGCGGGGCGGGCGGCGGTGGAGCGCCAAGTCGAGCGGCGTGCCTGCGCCCGCGAGGAGCGCAGCGCGCACGCCGAGGTGCGGCACGGGTTCGCCGAACAGCGCTTCCACGGCTTCGCTCACCTTGGCCGAGCCCGTCTGAGTGATGGCGAGCTCGAGCTCGAGCGGCACGACGCTGCCCACGATGCCCGCGGCGGCCAGCTCGGCGCGTGCCGTGTCGCCCCCGAGCCGGAGCTCGCGCAAGTACTTGCGTACGTCGACAAGCTTGCCAACGCCGCCGATATCCCGACGCACGACCGCTTCGCTCTGCGCGAGCAGCGCGTCGATGCGCTCTTTTAGCGCGGCTTCGCCGCCGCGCGCTGCGAGTACGTCGCGCGCCAGCGCCACGACGTAGCGAGCACTCGTGACGACGGCGGCGACGGCGGGATCGCCCGGCTCGAGCGGAACCGCCGCGAGGAAGCGCAGGCCACTCGCCGTCACCTCTGCCAGGCGTGCCACGAGCTCCTCGCCGCTCGGCGCGTCGATGAGCTTCACGTCGACGTATTCGTCGAGGCTCGCGACACCGAGCGAGAGCGCAGGCCCGAAGGACAGATCCGGCTTCGGGTGAAAGCCTTGGCTGTAGCGGAGCCGCACGCCGGCGCGTCGGATCGCGCGCGGCAGCTCGCGGCCGAGATCGAGGTGGCCGAGCAGCGCGGCCGGGCCGACCTTCTCGAAGCGCAGGCGGAAGGGGCGGGGCGCGCCGCCGGGACGCAGCGGGCGGAAGTCCTCGGGGCGCTTCTTCTTCGGGCGCGCGGGAGCGGGAGCGGGAACCTCGCGCGGGGCGGCCTCCGCACGCGGCGCGGCGTCCGCGTCGACGTTTTCGGCGACGTGCTCGCTCGAAGCGGCGAGCGGAGCTGCCGGCTCCGGCGGCGTCACGGGCTCGGCCGCCACCTCGACGCGCGGCTCGGGCGGGCGCGGGCGCTCGTGCGCGCCGAGCTTGCGCAGGAACACGAGGCGCTCCTCGCGCATCTTGCCGAGATCGCACGCGATGCCGCAGTCGTAGCAGACGAGGCGGCGCTTCTCGGCTTCGGCGTCGGCGGCGTTCGTCGCGTGGATGAAGGCGCCCGCGACCTTGCCGCACGGCGGGCTCGCACGACCGGCGAGCGCTTTGCGGTACTCGCGCGCGAGGAAGCCTTCCTCCAAGCCGATGTCGAGGTGATCCCACGGCACGCGCGCGCCGACGCGGATGGTGCCGAGGAAGACGCTCGTGTCGATGCCGAAGTGCTCGAGCGCCTCCTGCCAGAGATCGAGCCGCAGGTGGTCGTCCCACGAGTCGAAGCGAGCGCCCCCGAGGAACGCGCGCTCGATGACGCCCGCGAGCCGCCGGTCGCCGCGCGCGAGAATGCCTTCGAGCACGCTCGTCGCCGCGTCGTGAGTCTTGAGCCCGAGGCCGCGCACGGTGCGCGCCGAATCGCGCAGAAGCTGCTGTTTTCGCTCGATTTGTGCGAGCGGATCCATCGCACACCACTGAAACGGCGTGTGCGGCTTCGGCACGTGGGTCGAGACGCTGACCGTCACCTTCACGTTGCGGCCGAGGCGCTTACCGACGCCGAGCGCGTTCTTGCCGACCTCGACGATACCGAGCACGTCCTCGTCCTCTTCCGTGGGCAGGCCGAGGATGAAGTAGAGCTTCATCTTGACGAAGCCGCGCGAGAAGGCGCGCTCGGCCGTCTCGAGCAGCTGCGTTTCGGTGACGTTCTTGCTGATGACGTCGCGCATGCGCTGCGTGCCCGCCTCGGGCGCAAACGTGAGACCGCTCGCGCGCACGCGGCCGAGATCGTCGAGGAGATCTTCCGCGAGACCGTACGCGCGCAAAGAAGCGACGCCGAGGCTCACGCGCTCGGGCGCCGTCTTCGCGGCCAAGGTCTTGATGAGCGGCGAGATCGAGCTCACGTCCGCGGTCGAGAGCGCCGTGAGGCTCACTTCGTCCTGGCCCGACTTGTCGAGCGCGCGCATCACGGTGTCGATCACCTCTTGCGGATCGCGCTCGCGCACGGGGCGGTAGATCATGCCCGCCTGGCAGAAGCGGCAGCCTTCGGTGCAGCCGCGCGCCACTTCGATGCTCATGCGATCGAAGATCGCTTCGGGGCCGCCGACCGGGCCGTCGTCCGGGAAGGGAAATCGCGAGATATCCGCGAGCATTCGGCGCTCGACGGGATAGGGCACGCCCGGCTGCTTCGCGCGCGCGACGATCTCGAACCCGCTGTCGGCGTCGAGCTCCGTCTCGTAGAGCGAGGGCACGTAGACGCCCGGAATGCGCGCGAGCTCGGCCAGGCGCTCCTCGCGCGTGCGGCCCGCCTTCTTCCCGCGCACCCACGCGAGCGCGATCTCGGTCGCGGCCTCCTCCCCGTCGCCGATCAGGACGGCGTCGAGGAAGGGCGACATCGGCTCGGCGTGCGTGCCCACGGGGCCGCCGGCGACCACCAGCGGATCGGCCTCGCTACGCTGGGAGCTCCGCAGCGGGATGCCGCCGAGCTCGAGCATCGTGAGGATGTTCGTGTACGTGAGCTCGTACTGCAGCGAGAAGCCGACGACGTCGAAATCGACGAGGGGCCGCGCGCTTTCGAGCGCGACCAAGAGCTTGCCGTGCGCGCGCAGCTCGCGCTGCATGTCGACCCAGGGCGTGTAGGCGCGCTCGGCGAGCGTGCGCGGGTCGTCGTTCAGGATCTTGTAGAGCATCCTGAAGCCGAGGTGGCTCATCCCGATGTCGTAGATGTCGGGGAAAGCGAGGCAGATCCGCGCTTCGACGGCGGACCAGTCCTTCTTGCGCGAGCCGTGCTCCGCGCCGGTGTAGCGGCTCGGCTTCTCGACGCGATCGAGAAACTTCGCGTACGGGTGCTCGAAGCGCTGCATGAGGGCAGACGCCCTAGCATTTGTGCGGCTTAGATGCCGGTGATGCCGGCTTCCGGTGCGCCGGCGCTCGCGGGAACGCCCGCTTCACCGCCAAAGCCGCCTTCGTTTCCGGCCCCGGCTTCCGGCGTGCCGGCCGTGCCTGCCATGCCGCTCGTGCCCGCCATGCCGCTCAGGCCCGCCATGCCGCTCAGGCCCGCCATGCCGCCGATTCCGCCGATTCCGCCGATGCCACCCATACCTCCGGCGCCCGCCATGGGGCTCACGCAGTCGGTCGGCCCATTCGCGGAGATGAAGTAGAGGTCGTCGAGCCTCACGTCGACGGCGTAAGACAGTCCGTTGCCGTCGCTGTCCTCGACCGGAAACACCCACTCGAGACCGACGAGCTCGCTCGGACTGTCCGTCGTGCTCCAAGCCTTCGGCATGCCTCCCATGATGGCGGTCCACTCGATGGCGAGCGGCGAGCCCGTCGCCATGACCTCGACCTCGGGAGCGACGCAGTCGCCGAAGGTTGGATCGCGGGTCATCTCCGTGCACGCACCCTTGCCGTCTTCCGGCGCCGACTGCCACGGATAGGTGCTGTTCGTCAGCACCCGCAACGTCATGTAGCCGCTCGGCGACGCGATCGATCCGCTCAGCGTCATCAAGAGCCCCGTGTACGCGGCGAGGTCCGAGCAGCGGCTGAACCAAATGGTGAAGCTGCCCGGCATCGCCGGCGACACGAAGCCGGTCACGTGGAGCCCGCTCGTGTCCTCATCGCGCTTGAGCTCGCCGGAGACGCTGATGCCGCCCGTGAACGCGCCGTCGCCCCAAGTGACGCCCGGAGCGAGCGGAAACTCGTGGAACACGTCGCACGTCGCCTTGACGGCCGAGCACGCGTACGGCCCTTCCCCTGCCGCGCCCGCGACGAACGAGCCGCCGGCGCCGGGGCTCCCTGCGGAACCGCCGAGCGACATGCTGCCGCCCATCGTGAACGTGCCGCCCGAGGCGCCGCTGCCGCCGCTTCCACCGACGCTCGCGCCACCGAGCGCGCCGCTACCGCCGGTCGTGTGCGTGCCGCCGCTCGCGCCACCCTTCGCGAAATTGCCGGAGCCGAACGCGTCGTCCTTGTAGAGGACGTTCGAGCGCCCGCAAGCTCCCGCGGCAAGAGCTGCCACGGTCACCCAAGTCAGCGCGACACGGCGGCCCCCGGCGCGCGAAAGAGAAGCTTTCCGATTCCTCGCCACGGCGGCGAGCCTAGCAGAACCCGTGCGCGGGGGAGCCGCTTGCGAGTCGCAAGCGCGATCGTAGAGCGAGGTCGTGGCGAATCGACTCGCTCGCGAGACCAGCCCTTATTTGCTCCAGCACGCGAACAATCCCGTGGATTGGTACCCCTGGGGCCAGGCGGCGCTCGAGCGCGCGAAACAGGAAGACAAGCCTATTTTCCTGAGCATCGGCTACGCCGCATGCCACTGGTGCCACGTGATGGAGCGCGAAAGTTTCGAGCACGAGGCCATCGCCGAGCGGCTGAACCGGAACTTCGTCGCGATCAAGGTGGACCGCGAGGAGCGACCCGACCTCGACGAAATCTACATGAGTGCGACGGTTGCGCTCTCGGGCAGCGGCGGCTGGCCGATGAGCGTTTTCCTCGACCCGGACCAGCGCCCCTTCTTCGCCGGGACGTACTTTCCGCCCACCGATCGCTGGGGCCGGCCGGGCTTCGGCGCGGTGCTCGACCGCATCGCGGAGCTCTGGAAAACCCGCCGCAACGACTTGCTCGAGCAAGCCGGCGAGCTCACGCGCCATGTACGCGCGCAATTCGAGCAAGAGGCCGGCGCGCCGGTGTCGAGCGAGCTCGTCGCGGGCGCCGTGCGCGAGCTCGCCCGGCAGTTCGACGAGCGCTGGGGCGGCTTCGGACGCGCGCCCAAGTTTCCGCCGTGCGCCGCGCTCGAGCTTTTGCTCCGGCATCACCGCCGCACCGGCGACGAAGCGTCGCTCGCGATGGCGCGCCGCACCCTCGACGCCATGAAGGACGGCGGCATCTACGATCAGCTCGGCGGCGGCTTCGCGCGCTACTCGACCGACGAGCGCTGGCTCGTGCCGCACTTCGAGAAGATGCTCTACGACAACGCCGAGCTCACGAAGGTGTACCTCGCCGCGTATCAGGTCACGCACGACGCCGAGTACCGCCGCGTCGCGACCGAAACGCTCGACTACGTCGTGCGCGAGATGCAGGGCAAAGATGGCGGCTATTTTTCGGCGACGGACGCCGACAGCGAGGGCGTGGAAGGGAAATACTTCGTCTTCTCGCTCGACGAAGTGCAATCCGCGCTCGACCGGGAGAGCGCGGAGTGGTTCGCGTTCTTCTACGACGTGACACCCGAGGGCAATTGGGAGGGGCACAACGTCCTGAACCGCCCGCGAACGCTCGTCGACGCGGCGCGGAACCTCGGTGTCCAGGCGGACGTGCTCGAACGCTCGCTCGCTCGTGCGCGCGAAGCGCTCCTCGAGGTGCGACGCGGGCGCGTGCCGCCGCTGCTCGACGACAAGGTGATCGCCGCGTGGAACGGCTTGATGCTCGGAGCCATGGCGGAGGGTTTTCGCGTGCTCCGCGAGCGTCGCTACCTCGAGTCGGCGGAGCGCGCCGCGCGCTTCGTGCTCGAGCGCTTGCGCCGGCCCGACGGCGGGCTCTACCGCACGGCGCGCGGCGGGCGCGCGCACCTCGACGCCTACCTCGAGGACTACGCGTTCGTGAGCGACGCGCTCGTCACGCTGTACGAAGCGGGCGGTGCCGAGTCGTTCCTCGACGAGGCCCTCGCGCTCGCCGAGCGCATGCTCGCCGATTTCGGCACCGGCACGGGCGCCCTCTTCACGACGGCCGAGGGCCACGAAGCGCTGGTCGCACGCCCGCGCGAGAGCCACGACGGCGCGCTCCCGAGCTCGAACGCCATGGCGGCGCGGGCTCTCGTCCGCCTCGCCCGCCACTTCGATCGCCCTCGGCTCGCCGAGCGCGCACGCCAGGCGATCGAGGCCTACGGCAAGCTCGTGGGCCAGGCACCGCGCGCCTTCGCGACGTCCCTCTCCGTGATCGAGCTCCTCGAAGCGCCACCGCTCGAGCTCGCGCTGGTCGGCGACGCCGGCGCCCCCGAACGCCAAGCGCTCGAGACCGCCCTCGCCGAGCACTACTTGCCCCACGCGCTCCGCGCCCACCTGGACCCCGCCGCCGGACCGTCGCGCTTGCCGCTGCTCGACCAGAAGACGCTCGTGAACGGACACGCCGCGCTCTACGTGTGTCGAAACTTCGCCTGCCGCGCGCCGGTCACGGATGCCGCGTCGGTG
>DASUGE010000212.1:0-6109 GCA_036274215.1 Polyangiaceae bacterium
TCGAGGAGCGCGCTCGCTCCGAGCGAGGCTTCGTCGATGGGCCGCCCTCCGAGGTCGAGGCCGAGGTTGCGATGGTCGACGCCGCCGTCCGTGCGTTGCTCGTGGAGCGAGACGCTGCCGCTCACGCGGTCTGCCTTGTAGCCGACGCGGCCGCCCGCGAGCCAATGGCTGCTGCGCTCCAGCTTTGGCGGCGGAACCGTGAGCCACGTGTCGTCCTCCTTACCAAGCGAGTGGTACGCGGTCGCGTTCCAGCGCGGCAGGACCGTGAAGCCGCCGTAGCCCTCGGCGAAGAAGCCGAGGTGGCTCACGCCGAGCGTCAGTCCGTCGAACCGCGCAAACCTTGCGGCACCGCCCGCCATCTGCTGCCGCCCGAGGCGCGCCCAGCCGGGACCGGCGTCGAGGCGCACGTTCGCGGTCTGGATATCGCCGTCGAAGGGGCGCTGCATGCTCGACTCCGTCGGCCAGAGCCGCCCCCAGGCCGCAAACTCGACGCCAATCGCGTCCTTCTGCCAGGGCGCGTCCACGTCGCGCGCGCTCGCGAACAGGTACTCGTGGACGGGAACGGCCGTTTCCGTGGGCACCTGCGCGCCGCTCTGGCCCGGCACGAGCGCCTGACGGTAGAGCTGGACGTAGGTCTCGCTCTGCCCGAGGACGGTGAAGCGATCCGGCGTGTCCGCCCCCGATGGGTCCTGCGCCGGCGCTGTGCGCTCTTGTGCCGCGAGCGGACGCGCCGCGAGCAGCGTCACCGCGACGATGCTCGGTGCGCTCGCGAGCAGAGGACGACCGACCCGACGCATGCCCTCCCGAGACGGTTAGTGCCTTCACGCCAAAGGTGCAATCCCGAACCGCTACGCATGCTAAGCCGCGAGGGGGTCCTCCCGTTGCCGTCCCGAAGCATTCTCGTCATCAACTGCGGCAGCTCCTCACTGAAGCTCGCGCTCGTCGAGCCCGAGACGGGCGAGGTGCAGAGCCATGGACTCGCTGAGCGGCTTGGAACCGCGCAAGCGTCGTTTCGAGTCGGCGACCGCCCCACGGCGCCGCTTGGCGCGGAGGCCGGCCACGCCGAGGCGCTCGACCGCATGCTCGCCGAGCTCGGCCCACGCTCCGTGGGCGCCGTCGGGCACCGCGTCGTTCACGGGGGCGAAGCGTTCTCGGACAGCGTCGTGCTCGACGACGCGGCCATCGCTCGTATCGAAGCGTGCGCGGAGCTCGCTCCCCTGCACAACCCCGGGAACCTGCGCGGCATCCGCGCCGCGCTCGAGCGCTACCCGACGCTCGCCCACGTGGCCGTCTTCGACACGGCGTTCCACCACACGCTCCCCCCGAAGGCGTACCTCTACGCCATCCCTTACGAGCTCTATCAAAAGCACAAAATCCGTCGCTACGGCTTTCACGGCACGAGCCACCGTTACGTCGCAGCGGAGGCAGCGCGTCGCCTCGGCAAGCCGGCGACGGAGGTGGAGCTCGTGACGGCACACCTCGGCAACGGCTGCAGCGCGGCCGCGGTGCGCGGCGGCCGGAGCGTCGACACGACGATGGGGCTCACGCCGCTCGAGGGGCTCGTGATGGGCACGCGCTCGGGGGACGTCGACCCGAATTTGCACGAATTTTTGGCCGAGCACAGCCGTCGCTCTCTCGGCGAGGTCACGGAGCTCCTGAATCGGCAGAGCGGGCTCCTCGGCCTCTCGGGCTCGAGCAACGACATGCGGACGCTGCTCGCGGCGAGGGAGCGCGGCGACGCTCGCGCAAAAATTGCGATCGACGTCTTCTGCTACCGGCTCGCGAAAGCGATCCTCGGCCTCGGCGCGGCGCTCGACCGGATCGACGCGCTCGTGTTCACGGGCGGCATCGGCGAGCATGCAGCGCCCGTGCGCGCTCAAACCCTCGCCGAGCTGCGCCTGCTCGAGCCCATGCTCGACCCCCAGCTCAACGCGGAGCACGGCGCGAGCAGCAACGGCCGCATCACCGACGAGCGCGGCAAGCTCCGCGCGCTCGTCGTCCCGACCAACGAAGAGCTCGTGATCGCGCGCGAGACCGCGCGCCTGGCGTTCGGCACCGTTTAGCACCCCAAGGCCAAGAAGAGATGCCCCACACGCTGTACCTCGTCCCGAGTGGACCCGGCGCCGGCCTCACGTCGATCGCGCTCGGCCTCGTGCGGGCCCTCGACAACCGCGGCATCCGCGTCGCCTTCCTGAAGCCCATCGGACAGTCGACCGCGAAAGACCATGGACCGGAGCGCTCGACCTATTTCGTACGTCAAACCTCCGCGCTCGAGCCGGCCGTTCCGATCCCGCTCGAGGAGGCGCGCCGCCTGGCGGCGAGCGGCCACACGGACGAGCTACTCGAGCGCGTGATGCAGGCGTTTCACGCCTCCGCGCGCAACGCGGACGTGGTCATCGTCGAGGGCCTCGTCGACGCGCACGAGACCTCGGGCGAGGGCGAGCTCAACGAGCTCGTCGTTCGCACGCTGAGCGCGGAGGTCATCCTCGTCGGCGCGCTCGGCACGACGCCGCTCGAGGAGTTCGAAGCGCACCTGCACTGGGCCGCGCGGCGCTATGGGGGGCTCAAGGGCGGCAAGGTGATCGCCGCGATCGTAAACCGCGTGCGCCCGAGCGAGCCCGGCTCGCGCCCGAGCGACTACAGCGAGCCCGCCATGCCCGAAAATCCGCTCGGGATCCCCGGGCTCGAGGTGATCGGCGTCGTGCCGGAGAATCCGGACCTGCTCTCCCACCGAACGAGCGACGTCGCGCGCCACCTCGGCGCGACCGTCGTGCACCAGGGGGAGCTCGGCGAGCGTCGCGTGAAGAAGATCGCCGTGCTCGCCCGCACCGTGCCGAACCTCGTGAGCACGCTCATCGCCGGCGCTCTGCTCGTCACGCCGGGCGATCGGACCGACATCGTGCTCGCCGTCGCGCTAGCCGCGCTTAACAAGGTGCCGCTCGCGGGCCTCGTGCTCACGGGCGGCTACGAGCTTCCGCCCCGCGTCGTCGAGCTCATCCGCCCCGCGCTCGAGACGGGCCTGCCGATCCTCGGCGTCGCGAGCGACAGCTGGGACACGGCGCAGACCCTCTCCCAACTGTCGGGCGAAATCCCGATCGACGATCTCGAGCGCGCCGAGCGCGTGATGGACTTCGTCGCCAAGCACGTCGACGCGGATTGGCTCGCGCGGCACGCGGCGCTGCCGCTCGAGGTGCGCCTCTCGCCCGCGGCCTTCTGCTACCGGCTCACCGAAGGTGCGCGCGCCTTGAACAAGCGCATCGTGCTCCCCGAGGGCGACGAGCCGCGCACGGTGCAGGCCGCGGCCATCTGCGCCGAGCGCGGCATCGCGCGCTGCGTGCTGCTCGGCGATCCGAACGCGATTTTGCACGTCGCGGGCGCCCACGGAGTGCTCTTGCCCCCGAGCGTCGAAATCCTCGATCCACGCGCGATCCGCGCCCGCTACGTCGAGCCCTTGGTCGAGCTTCGGAAGAAGAAGGCGCTCACGCCGCACCAGGCGGCCGAGCTTTTGGAAGACAACGTCTGGCTCGGCACGATGATGCTCGAGCGCGGCGAGGTCGATGGGCTCGTGTCGGGCGCCGTGCACTCGACGGCGAACACGATTCGCCCGGCGCTCCAGCTGATCAAAACGAGCCCCGGCGCCAAGGTCGTCTCGTCGATATTCTTCATGTGCCTGCCGGAGCAGGTCGTCGTCTACGGCGATTGCGCGGTGATTCCCGAGCCGGACGCGGAGACCCTCGCCGACATCGCGATCCAGAGCGCCGACTCGGCCGTGCGCTTCGGCCTACCCGCGCGCGTCGCGATGATCAGCTACTCCACCGGAGAATCCGGCTCCGGCGAGGACGTCGACAAGGTGCGCGCCGCGACGCGCCGCGCCCGCGAGCTGCGCCCCGACCTCGCTCTCGACGGACCACTCCAATACGATGCCGCCGCCATTCCCGACGTCGCGCGCACCAAAGCGCCCGACAGCCCCGTCGCGGGCAAGGCCACCGTCTTCGTCTTCCCTGACCTCAACACGGGAAACACGACCTACAAGGCCGTGCAGCGGAGCGCGCACGTCGTGAGCATCGGCCCGATGCTGCAAGGCCTCCGCCGCCCCGTGAACGATCTCTCGCGCGGCGCCCTCATCGAGGACATCGTGTACACGATCGCCCTCACGGCGATTCAGGCGGGGGATCAGCCGGTGGGCTCGAAAGTACGGCACGACCGACCAAAAGAGTGAGCACGCCGGAGAGCGCGCTCGCGGCCAGAATGCCGAGCTTCGCCGCGTCCAATAGCGGCCCCTCGTGGAACGCGAGCTCGGCGACGAACAGCGCCATCGTGAAGCCGACGCCCGCGACGATGCCGACCACGACGACGTGCAGGCGCCCGAAGCCCGCAGGCAACGTGCCGAGGCCCGTGCGCAGCACGAACGCCGTCGCGAGCGCGACGCCGAGCGGCTTCCCCACGACGAGCCCGAGCACGACGCCGAGCACCACGCCGCGCGACACCTCGTCGAGCGCGAATCCGGAGAGGGTGACGCCCGCGTTCGCGAGCGCGAAGAGCGGCATGATCCCGAACGCGACCCAGGGATGCAGCCCCTGAATCAGCTGGTCGGCGGGCGACAGCGTCTCCCCGTCCAGAGCGGCGCTCGGCCACACCGTGACCGGCGTCACGAGCCCGAGCGCGACCCCGGCGATCGTCGGATGCACGCCCGCGGCGTACGTCCCGCCCCAGGTGACGAGCGCCGGCACCAGGTACGCGAACTTCCGCCGCACGCGCAGGCGTCTGAGCAACAGCACGGCACCGAAACCCGAGAGCGCGACGGCGACACCGGTGAGCGAGAGTCCCGACGAGTACGCGAAGGCGATCACGAGGATCGCCCCGATGTCGTCGATGATCGCGAGCGCCAAGAGCAACATGCGGAGCGGCGGCGGCACGCGCGAGCCGAGCAGCGCTAGGATCCCGACGGCGAACGCGATATCGGTCGCCATCGGCACGCCCCAGCCGTGGTGCGACTCCGGCCGTCCTGCGCAGCCGAGATAGATCGCCGCCGGCACGACCATCCCGCCGAGGGCCGCTGCGGTCGGCACCACGGCGCGTTTCCATTCGGAGAGCTCCCCGGCGTGCATCTCGCGCCGGATCTCGAGTCCGACCACGAAAAAGAAGAGCACCATCAGACCGTCGTTCACCCAAAAGGAGAGCGACCGCTCGAAGGCGAACTCGTGAACACTCAGGCGCAGCGGAAAGGTCTGAACCCGGTGGTAAATGCCTGCCGCCGGCGAGTTCGCGAGCGCGAGCGCGACCACGGCCGCGCCGAGCAGCACGACGCCGCTCGCGGCTTCCGTCTTCAAGAACGCTTCGATGCGCCCTCTCGCGCGCGCGGCTACCGTCATGGCGGGTCTCGCTCGCCTCTTCGGCGAAGCCTTGCTTCATACGCCGAAACAGGCCCAAATGCGCAGGGTTTTTGCCAAAAACGCATTGACAACCCGCCGGCCTCACGTAAGGTCCGAGCCCGGCGACGGTCCATGAGCTTCCGGTCATGGGCGAGCGCCGGTCGAGGTGAGCAGGGACTCCCCTGGCCTCGGTCTGCGATCCTTTCGGATCGCGCAACGAGGTCACCCCCATAATGCGCCAGCCGATACGCTCGCTTCTCGCAGCGTCCCTCATCGTTCTCGCCGCTCCCGCCTGCAAGAAAGAGGAGGACCAGCAGAAGGCAGCCGCGCCGGCGCCGGTATTCCCCGTCAAGGTGGCGGAGGTCGTCGCGCGCGACGTGCCGCTCTTCTCCGAAGCGGTCGGTCAGACGCGCGGTAACGAGGAGATCGAGATCTCGGCGCGCGTCGAAGGCTTCCTCGAGACGATGAACTTCAAGGAAGGCACCTTCGTGAAGAAGGGGCAGGTCCTTTACACGATCGACAGCCGCCCCTTCCGCGCTTCGCTCGCGCAGGCCAGGGCGAGCGCCGCGCAGGCCCAGGCCGAGCTCGTCCGCAAGCAGCAAGACGTGAAGCGCTACGAGCCGCTCGTCGCGAAGAACGCCGTGTCCGTCCAGGAGTACGAGACCTCCGTCGCCGACGAGAAGGCTCAGGTCTCGGCGGTCGCGGCGGCGAAAGCTGCGGCGGACCGCGCGTCGGTC
>DASUGE010000213.1:0-2020 GCA_036274215.1 Polyangiaceae bacterium
GGTTGACTCACTTGACACCCCGCGGATCGAAGACCGCCACGCCGAGGGCGCGTCGAAACGCGCCGAGGTACGCGCTGCCGAGGCCGAGCTTGCCGGGGCGGTGCATGACCTTCACGCGCGGGTCGCGCGCGGCGATCGCATCGGCGAGCTCGCCGGTGCCGTCGGGCGAGTTGTCGTCGACGATGAGCACGTGCGCCGTGGGAAGGGACTCGAAGACGCCTTCGAGGAACGGTTCGAGGTTGTCGCGCTCGTTGTACGTCGGCGTGACGATGAGCACCCGCGGCGCCATGGCGGGGCGGAGACTAGCAGGCCCGAGCGTAGACTTCCCAGGCAAGTGTCCCGCACGCCCCCCCGCCCTCGCTCACTCCATCGCGCTCGCCCTAGCGCTCGCATGCAACGCCCCGCCCTCACCCGCACCCTCACCCTCACCCGCGCTCCCGCCCCCTCTCGCTCTGCCGCCCGCGCTCGCCCCCGACGGCGTGGAGCACGCCCACGGCGGGAAGGAACGGCCCTCCGTAGCCGAAAGTCTGCCCCGGCCCGGGTGCGGAACGGCGTACTTTCACGCCGCTCCGCCGCCGTTCCGCCGCCGGGCGGTCGGTAACCGGGCGAAATCACGCGAGCGGGCTCACGGCACGGGTCGTGTACAGGCCCTGCGTCGTGACGGCGACGCGCATCATCGTGTCGGGCGCGACGACGGCGTTGACGCGGCGGACGAACTTGCGCAAGGCGTTCGTCGCGCCGTGGGATCCGCTCGTGTCGCAGTGCTGGCTCTACTCGCTCGCCTACGCGCAACAGGAGACAGGCGTCGCGGTGCACTGCTCGACGCTCGTCCTCAACCACCACCACACGGACGTGACGCCGTCGTCCGACAATCTTCCGGACTTCACGCGGCTTCTGCACCGCGAGATGAGCTGCGCACTGCACGCGCTCTTATGCGAGCGGCGCTACGATGCGCCGCGGCAGGTCTGGGACGACCGGCAGGCCCATCACCTCAGGCTCCTCGACGCGGCGGCGCAGGCGAGCCGCCTCGTCTATGACCACATCAACTGCCCCGCCGCGGGGCTCGTCGAGCGACCCGAGCACATGCCCGGCGCGTGGTTCGACTTCGGCCTCTGGAAGACCGGCTTCATCGAGGTCGAGCGGCCACCTGTCTACTTCGGCGAGCGCTCCGAGCTGTGCGCCGGGCCCGACCGGCTTCGCCTCGAGCTCACCCCGCCACCGTTGCTCTACCGCGCCTTCGGCGGCGACATGGACAAGCTCGTCCACCACATGAACCGGCTCACTGAGGACGCGCGAGCTCGGCGAACGACACCGCGCGATCGACAATGAGCACGTTCATTTCCCCTGCTTCGCCAGGAGTTGGACGCGCGCATGGAGATCGTCGGCGATGTCACTCACCTTGTCGCCGCGCACGTTGGCGAGAACGCGCATGACTTTGAACGGGTCAGGCCACTCGGCAGCCTGGGCGGAAATGTGCGTGGGAAAGAGCGTGAAATACTCGACCCACGAGGGCTCTATCCAGTCCGCCGGACGGCGCTGGTCGAGCGCCGCCGCGAGATACCGAATGAGCTCGAACTGGTTGAATTCGAATCGGACGCGGGGCGCATCGTACGTCGCAGGCTTCTCGTCGAGAAAGGCGAGCGCCGTAGCACCGTCACCCAATGCCAAGGCAGTGAGCGCCATGGCTCGCCGTCGCGCGTCGCTGAATTCCTCGCGTGTCGAGAGCAGCGGTGAGAGCAGCGAGCTGTCGAACCCCGGCGGGCGCGGCGTGCCTATACATTCCGCGAGCAGCGCGAAATCCACGATCCAGTGTGCAAGCGGCGCACCCCGCCGGTCCTGCTCGGACAGTGCCTCCATGACTCGCGGCAGATGTGGATGAAGTCCGCGCACCAGGACACGTGCCGTTGCGGTACCGCAAAGCAGGATGCCGCGAGCCAGCGCCCCGGAACAACCGGCGAAGGCGCTCGTGAGCATCACTCCCGAGAGACTTCCGAGTTTCGGAACCTTCTTGTCCAAGAAC
>DASUGE010000214.1:0-5199 GCA_036274215.1 Polyangiaceae bacterium
CGGCGTGATTCGGCAAGCCGTCGCGCGCGGCGCCTATTACCCGCGGGCGCGCTACGACTACGCCGGCACGTATACGGCCGCCGGTCACGCGACGCTCTTCACGGGCGTTCTGCCGCGCGTGCACGGCATCGTCGCGAACGAGGTCTGGGACGCGAAGCGTGCCAAGGTGGTTTCCGCGGTGGACGACGCCCAGCACGCCGTCGTCGGTACAGCGGACCGCTTCGCGAGCCCGAGCATGCTGCGCGCTCCGACCGTAGCGGACGAGCTCGAGCGCGTGACCCATGGTCGCGCGCTCACGCTGTCGATCTCGCTCAAGGATCGCGCCGCCGTCTTGCCGGGGGGCCGTCATGCGGATCTGGCGCTGTTCTACGATACGAAGCGCGGGCTGTTCACGACCTCGACCTGGTACGCGGGCGGTGTGCCGAGCTGGCTCGGCGCGTTTCAAGCCCAGCACCCGATCACCGCGTCGCTCGGCGTGTGGGAGCCTTACGACAGCGCCGCGCTCGCGCGCTTGCTCGGTCCGGACGCGGCGACGGGGGAGAGCGACTGGCAGGGGCTCGGCAACTCGTTCCCGCACGATCCGCGGCGCTCGCCGGAGCCGACCGTTGCGGTTCGGGCGACCCCTTTCGCCACCGAGTACCTGCTCGACGTGGCGCGGGCGGGCGTTCGAGCGCTCGGCCTCGGTGCGGACGAGGTCCCCGATCTCTTGATGCTGTCGCTGTCGTCCGTCGACTACGCGGGACACCTGTTCGGCGGCGAATCGTGGGAATACGCCGACAACCTCGTGCGCGCGGATCGCGCCCTGACGCGCTTCCTCCGCGAGCTACCCGCCGAGACGCGCGTGATCTTGTCGAGCGATCATGGCGCCGCGCCGCTGCCCGAGCGGTCGCTCGACCGCGGCAAGCTCGCGCTCCGGATCCGCACGAAGAAGGTCGCCCGCGCCGTGAACAAGGCGCTCGCGGGTCGCTTCCAGCTCGAGGCGCCGCCCGTCGCTTCGTACACGGAGCCCTTCATCTACCTCACGGACGAAGCGAAGAGCTCGGCGGGATACGACGCGATCCTCGGCGCCGTGGAGAGCGAGGTCGGGAAGGCGCTTGGCGTGGCGGCGGTCTATCGCGTGCGCGACCTGGTCGAGCGGGAGCCCGTGACGGAGCTCGAGACGCTCGTGCGCGCCAGCCTGACGGATGACGCGGCCGGCGATCTCTTCGTCGTCCCGTCCGAGCTCAGCGTCGTCGATCCGTCGCACCCGGGCGGCACCGGCACGAGTCACGGCTCGCCCTGGAGCTACGACCGCTTCGTGCCGGTGCTCTTTTGGGGGCCCGGCGTTACGCCGCACGCGGAACGAGGTGAGGTTCCGGTGCTGGCGTTTGCCCCGACGCTCGCCGCGTTGCTCGGCATCCGAGCGACGTCGCCGGCGACCGTGGCGCCGCTTGCCGGCGCACCCTGATCTCCTCCGGCTCAGCCGCGGACGGTGTGCATGACCGCGTCGAAGACGTGGCCGTTGGTCGCGATCGCTTCGGGCGCCGTGTGGGTGGCCTTGCCGCTGAAATCAGTGAGCGTGCCGCCGGCTTCGGTCAAAACGGGGAAGAGCGCGGCCGTATCCCAGAGCGCCATCACGGGATCGAGCGAGATCTCCGCGCGGCCCGTCGCGACGAGCGCGTAGCCGTAGGCGTCGCAGAAGCCGCGCTCGGTGCCGCACGCCTCGAGCAGCCGCTCGACCTCCGCGCCCCGGCCGAACTTGCGCGCGTGTCGAATCCCGGCGTGGACGAGCCGCGCTTCGCCGAGCTCCTTCACGCCCGAGACGCGCGCGGGCCTGCCGTTCCAGCGGCAGCCGAGTCCCCGCGCGGCGTACACCGTCTCTCCGAGGGCCGGCAGGTGAATGACCCCCGCGACCGCCTCCCCCTCCCATTCGAAGGCGACGAGCACGGCGTAGATCGGCACGCCGCACACGAACGACACCGTGCCGTCGATGGGATCGAGGATCCAGCGCGCCGGGTCCGTGCCGGCTTTCACGCCGAACTCCTCGCCGACGATGCCGTGCGTCGGGAAGGCGCGCTCGATGCGCTGGCGCAGGCGCTCTTCTGCGCCGCGATCGGCGGCGGTGACCGGCGTGCGGTCGGCCTTGAGCTCGACGGGCGGGCTGGCGTTGAAGTAACCGAGCGTGAACGTGCCCGCGAGCTGGGCCGCTTCGACGGCGAAATCCAAGGTCTCGCGCAGGGTTCTCTCGTCGAGCGCCGCCATCTCGGGCCGAGACTACACGAGCCTTCCCGCCTCTGGTAGTCAGCCGCGTATGAGCCGTGGAAGGTGCGCTATAGCTCCTTGAAGGACAACGCTGAGCTTTGATCCCGAAGGTCGCGCACTTCATTTGGCTCGGACCGAGCCTCGCGTGGGTGCACCGGCTCGCGCTGCTCTCCGCGGCGCGGCGCGGAGGCTTCGAGCGCGTGGTGCTGCATCACGACGGGGCGCTCGCTGGGGAGCACGCGCCGAAGGAGCTCGTGGCGGAGCCCGGCGTCGAGCTCTCGGCGCTCGACGCGCTCGGGCTCATGGAGTCGGCCGGCGGCGGACCCCTCGTCGAATGCTACCGAGCGCTGGATGCCCCGGCCGCGCGCGCGAATCTGCTGCGGATGGCGCTGCTCGCGCGGGACGGCGGCGTGTATCTCGATACCGACACGGTGACGCTCGCGAGCTTCGGGGCGCTTTCCGCGGAGGCGGGGGTTTTCTGCGGCGAAGAGCGACTGGTTTTTCCCGCGGGCGAAAGCTCGCCGTTGTCGCGCCTGCGCCCGTCGGCACTGGCGCGCATGGCGGCGCGCGACGTGCTCCGGCGTCTACCGAACGGCTACCGGGGCTTCCGCCAAGTCGCGCACCTCTACCCGAAGGCCGTGAACAACGCGGTGCTGGGCGCTGAGGCGGGCCACCCGCTCGTGGCCGAGCTCTTGGCTCGCGCGCGGCGCATGCCGGCCTCACGCCGTACGGTGCGCTACGCGCTCGGCACGCACCTCTTGCAACAAGTGGTCGCCGACTACGCCGGCAAGGACCTGCGCGTCCTGCCACCGGAGGTGTTCTTTCCGTTCGGGCCCGAGATCAGCGAGCACTGGTTTCGCGAGCGAGGGGCCATCGAGCTCGGAGATGCCCTCGCCCCCGAGACGCTGCTCGTGCACTGGTACGCGTCGGTGCGTACCAAGCGGCACGTCGAGCGCATCGACGAGACCTTCGTGCGCACGCACGCCGACCGGCAGCTCTTCTCCGCGCTCGCGCTGCGCGCGCTCGGCTGAGCCGCCTGCCGGCTGCCGTTCAGGCAGCGGGTGGATCGAGCTCGCGCTCGTAATGGCGATGCCGGGCCAGAGCCTTCACGAACTTTCGGACGGCGGCTTCCGGATTGGCCTCGATGAGTATCCCCGGATCCGCACCGCCCGAGGGGAGTGTCGGCGAAATCCCGGCGCCCGTGAGCAGCTCCTGCGCCTCTCCCAATAATAGCAGCGGTTTCGCGTGCCGGTATTGGTCCCGCAAGAACTCGGACACGCGGCCGAGCCCTCGCATCGTTTCGATCGCACTCGCTCCGCCCGGCACGACGACCGCGTCGAATAGCACGGACGGCATCGTCTCCAGGGTGCCGTCGACCTCGAGCGTGTCGCCGTCTTCGCTCGACACGCTACCGAGCCGGGCCCCGACGAAGCGAGGCACCGCCCCCGCCGCGAACAAGGCTTCGTGCACCGCGCTCGCCGCTTCGCCGTCGACGCCGTCGGCGAGCAGGATCGCGATGCGCCGCGTGCGGATCGAGCCGTCTCCGGGGCGCGCCATCAGCGAGAGCGCCGGAGAGCGCTCCACCTCGGGCTTCGGAACGCTCTTGAGCGCGCGAGGCATCGGCTTCGGCGGCTCCATCCCGAGATCTTGGGCGAGGCCTCGCCCCAAATCGGCATCGACGTTCATGAGCATCGACACGACCCGCTCGCGCACCGCGGGGACCTGCACCTTCGTGAGCTCGAAGCGAAACGCGCCTCGAATGTGACGCTGCTCCACCGGGGTTTGGCTGCGGTAAAAGAGCGTCGCCTGCGAGTAGTGATCGGCGAACTTTTCGGGCTTGGCGCGCACCTTGTCCCCCTCGTCCGCTTCGCGGAACGAGGTGAAACCGGCGCCGCCCGCCTGGAAGGGGCAGCCGCCACCGAGCGAGTTCGGCTCGTAGGCGACCCGCCCGCGGTGGATGGCCTGCCGGTGCATGCCTTCGCGCTGGTTGTTGTGGACCTGGGCGACCGAGGCGTTGATGGGGATCTCGTGGAAGTTGGGCCCGCCCAGGCGCGAGATTTGGGTATCGACGTAGGAATGGATGCGCCCGGCGAGCAGCGGATCGTTCGAGAAGTCGATGCCGGGAACGACGTGCGCCGCGCAGAACGCGACCTGCTCGGTCTCGGCGAAGAAATTGTCGGGGTTGCGGTTCAAGACCATGCGACCCACCGGCGTGATGGGCACGAGCTCTTCCGGCACGAGCTTGGTGGCGTCGAGCACGTCGAAGCTGAAACGTTCCGCGTCGCGCTCGGAGAACAGCTGCACGCCGAGCTCCCACTCGGGGAATGCGCCCGCCTCGATCGCCTCCCACAGATCGCGCCTGTGAAAATCGGGATCCGCGCCGCAAATCTTCAGGGACTCGTCCCAGACGAGCGAATGCGTCCCGAGCTTCGGCGACCAGTGAAACTTCACGAACGTGGACTTTCCCCGGTCGTTGACGAAGCGAAACGTGTGCACGCCGAAGCCTTGCATCATGCGGAAGCTCCGCGGCAATGCCCGATCCGACATCGCCCAGAGCAGCATGTGCGTCGACTCCGGCATGAGCGACACGAAATCCCAGAACGTATCGTGGGCCGTCGACGCCTGTGGGATCGCGAAGTGCGGCTCCGGTTTGGCGGCGTGCACGAGATCTGGAAACTTCATCGCATCCTGGATGAAGAAAACGGGCATGTTGTTGCCGACGAGGTCCCAGTTGCCTTCGTCGGTGTAGAACTTAACGGCGAAGCCGCGCACGTCGCGCGGCGTGTCCGGCGAGCCGCGCTCGCCGATGACGGTCGAAAAGCGCACGAAGACGGGCGTGCGCTTGCCCTTCTCGGAGAAGACGGCGGCGCGCGTGACCTCGCGGAGCGGTCGGTAGCACTCGAAAAAGCCGTGCGCCGCCGAGCCGCGCGCGTGCACGACGCGCTCGGGGATCCGCTC
>DASUGE010000215.1:0-5393 GCA_036274215.1 Polyangiaceae bacterium
CTGAACGAGGAGGTCTACGACCTTCGCACCGATCCCGAGGAGGAAACCAACCTCCGCGACGAGGAGATCGGGATGCAGCGCACCGCCCTCGCGTGGAAGTACTTCAAGACCCACCGGTGGAAGCGCGGTGAGCCCCCCAAGGGCTCGCAGCCCGCGGCAGCGCTCTAAGCCCGGCCCGCGCTCGAGCCCCTCGGGGGCCAAATCCGGCCCATGGGCCGTTCACCTCGAGCGAGCGGCGCGAACGGCCAAGCGGTGCACGGTTGAACAGGTCTAAATCCTGCGCTAGGGTCCGCGCCCCGTCATGGCCCGCAGCGAGATCACCGGCAAGCGCAGAATGCATGCGCGCAACGTTTCCCACTCCAACATCAAGACGATGCGCTGGCAGCACGTGAACGTGCAGAGCCGCAAGCTCTGGGTCCCGGAGCTCGGCCGCCACGTCGCGATCAAGGTCACGACCGGCGACCTCCGGACGATCGACAAGATCGGCCTCCTCGCGTACGCGAAGCGCCACGGCGTCAAGCTCGCGTAGTCCGCGTCTCGCGACGCGTTCACCTCGAGCAGCTCGCCGTTTTCGGCGAGCCATGCATGCGTGCGCCTACCGCGCTGGCTGCGCCGGCAACACGCACCCCACGAAGCGCAACCCGAACGGCTTCGGCGCGAGCTCCGAGCAGGGCACTCCCTGAGCTCGCAGCACGTCGAGCACGGGGTGCAATTCCGGGACGAGCGCGCTCCGAAAGCGACCCGACGCGAGCAGGCTCGCCACGAAGCCGGGCGGGACGAGGTGCTGGCGCTCGGCCACGCCGTACCACGTGGAGTCGATGACCATCGCGGGGTAGCGGTTGTCGCTCGAGTTCCACGGGAGCGCCCACACTTCCTCGTCGGAGAAGAGCGGCTTGGGTAGCGCCGCCACGGCGCGGGCCATGCGCTCGAGCTCGCGGGCGTCGCCCTCACCGCAGAGAACGAGGCGCCCCGAGCCGCGGACGCCCGAAAGCTGCAGGAGCGGGAACAGGGCGAGCGGCAAGGCGAGAAGGGCTCCGAGGAGCGAGACCGGGGCGGGCATCGACTCGCGCGCGCGGGACCAGGCGGACCATGACGCGAGCGCGGCGAGCACGTAGCCCTCGAAGAGCTGGTTCTTGTTCGAGCCTTCGCGACCGAACGCCACGACGCCGAACGCCATCGCGACGAGCGCGGCGCCAATCACCTGGCGGTTCGCGAGGGAGAGCGCTCGGAAGCGCGCGAGCCGCGGGCCCTCGCCCGTGAACCAGAACGCGAGCGGGAAGAAGCCGAGCATCCACAAGTTCTGGGGCAGCGTGCGCCCGAGCACGCCGAGGAGGAGCGTGAGCTTGAAGCGGCTCGCCGCGGGCGCCGTGAGGACGTTGAAGCGGTAAACGTCGCCGCCGAGCACGAGCGCCGCCGCGACGAGCACGAAGAACGGCGCGCCGAGCACGAGCGCGTCGCGAAAGCGGCGCGCGACGGCGAGCCCCAGCATCAGCCCCAGAAACGTGAGGATGCACGACTGCTTGAAGCTCCATGCGAGGAAGAACAGGAGCGAGGCAACGGCCAGGCCGCCGGGACCACTTCGTTCGCGCCGCAAGGCGAAGCCGAGTCCAGCGAGGGCGAAACCGACCGCCCATATGTCGGGCCGGACGCTGAGCACCCACCACGAGACGAATTGAGTCCCGAACCACACGACGAAGCCGAGAGCCCCGAGCGCCATCCACCCGGTCCGGTCGCGCGGGGGAGCGAGCTCGGCCCCGAGCCGAACGAACCCGAGAGCACCGAGCGCCGCACCAAGGAGCGTCAAGAGACGTGGGACGAAGAGCAAGCGCTCCCCGTCGACGCCGAAGGCGCGCAGCACCGAAACGTACGCTTCGTAGAAGCCGAAATTGTAAAAAGAGATGCTGTACGGCGGACGCGTCGGCCACTCGTAGAGATCGTGCCCGTGAAGGAGGCGCCAAAATGCGTACAGGACGGGACTCTCGCGCCCCTCGGCAATCGACCAGCGCCAGCAGGACGACCACGACGAGACGCGGACGCAGAAGACGACGAGCGCGCCCAGCGCCGCCACGAGCAAGAGCCAGGCGACGACACGTGATCCCTTGCGCTCCAACGCGTGCCTTTCGTCGTCCAAAACGGGAGCTAGCCCGGCGGGCGGCTCCACACGGCGACCACGGATTTTCCGACCCGGCGTCCGAAGCACGGATCGAGCAGGCGCGAGAGCGGAACCATGAAGCTATCCCACGTCTTGATCTGCGCCGGGGTCGGGCGCTCGCTCTTCAGGAACGCGCGGTTCGCGAACGAGGCGAACACGCCGACGGAGTCGAGGTAGAAGCAGCGCTCGAGCGCGAGCGACGACGGGCCGACCGCCGTGAGGGAGCCCGCGTCGTAGCGGCGAAAATGCCCGATCGCGCGATCGAACTCGCTGTAGAGCGCCTGGTGCGCCGGGGCGAGCACGATGAGGTTCCCGCCCGGGCGGAGCAGGCTCGCCGCCTGCACGAGCTCGGCGCGATCGTCCTCGATGTGCTCGAGCACGTCGATGTAGAGGATCGCGTCGTAGCGCTCGAGCGTGGGGCTAGCGGTCGTGCCCACGACGACGCGACAAGCGCCGAGGTCCTTCACTTCGGTTTCGGCGCGGGCCGCGAGCGCTGCGTCCGGCTCGAGGCAATGCCAGGTCCGTACCGTGGGGTTCTGCAGCACGCGCGTGTTGGTTCCGATGCCGGCGCCGACCTCGAGCACGTCGCCGCGAACCCAGCGCACGATGCTCTTCGCCCAGTACGCCTTCCAGCGCGTGGCCGCGGCGAAGAGCTCGAGCTCCGTGCCGATATAGTGTCCGGCGTCAGGCTGCACCGCGCGCTCCGAGCGGAAGCGTGCCGCTCACGAAGGTCGAGTAGTCACGGCACGGCAGGAAGGTGGCGCTCGTGCGTGTGCTGATCAAGGACAAAACCAGGCTAAATGCCACGCTTGCGACCTGGATACTGAGGACGAGAAGCAGGCCCGCCGTGTACGTCGCCCAGCCCGGAATGGCCAGCGTCGTGGCAAAGCGAATTCCGACGACGCCGAGGAGCGCCGCCGCGAGCACGCCGACGACCCCCAAGCTCGCGACGAGGAGGCGCGTCGCGACGACGTCGTGGAACGTCGCGATGCCGCCGATGCCGTGCATGACGAGCGCGATGAGGCCCCCCATTTGCGAGCGACCGATCGCCCGCGAGCCGCGATCGGTGGGGAGACGCACTTGCGGCAAACGCGAGCGTAGCGCGGCACCCGCATAGTGATTCCAGAGCTCGGACATGCACACGAGACGCGGCAGGGCGCTCGCCGGCAGCACGCTGAAGTTTCCCACGCGCACCGGGACGCCGGTGAGCACGCGATGCAGGAGCCGATAGAAGAAGTACCCGGCGCGAAACACGAGCCCCTCGAGCCGCTTGCGTCGCTCGGCGAACACCATCGCGCCCGGCGTGCGGCGGAGCTCCTCCAGCAGGCGCGGGATGTCCTCGGCGCGGTCCTCGCCGTCGGCGTCCATAACGAGCACGGCGTCGCAGGGCACCGAGTCGTGCACGTGGCAGAGCGCGACGGCGATGGCGCGCTGGTGGCCCAGGTTGCGCTTGAGCACGAGGACGTCGATGCGCGTGAGGGCGCGCGGAACGAAGCCCGAGAAGCCCACCTGTCCGGCGGGACTGCCGTCATCCACGAGCAGGACGCGCGTCTCGACGCCCGAAAGGGTCGCGACTTGCGCGTCGACGGCGCGGCAAACGACGCTCGCCGCTTCGAAGTCGCGGAAAACCGGCATGACGACGACCAGCCGAAACGGGGCCCCGCGCGGGACTGGGGGAGCGACGACCTCGGTCACCGGGTAGCGGCCATCGCCTTCGGGCCGTCCATCGCGAGCAGTCGCGTGCCAACCAGACGGGCAAAGCGGTGAGAAGGAAATTCGATCAAGCGCGCGAACAGGTAGCAGCCGACCAGCACGAAGGTAGTCAGAAGGAACCAGTTCGCATACCGCCCGAGATCGGGCAGGCCGAGGAGCCCGAACAGGGCCACCGCCAGCAAGTGCACGAGGTAGATGGAGTAGCTCCAGCGGCCGCCACGCTCGAGCACGGGGGGCGCCGGGAATGCGCGCCGGTAGCTGATTTCGCGCACGAGCCAGAGCGCGGCGAGGAAGCCGAACAGATTGAGCGTGAGCGGGTATTTGAGCGGGCTGTGGAAGCGCAGCACGCTCGCGACGAAAGCCGAGCCCCAGACGCCGAGACGCCAGGCCCAGATCGCCCGGCGGCTCGGCACCGGCTGCGGCCTGGAGACGACCTCCGCGAGCTCGCAGCCGGCGAGCCAGACGGGAAGCCCCAGAAGCCAGTTCAGCCCGGCGCCGTACGACGGGTAATTGCCCGCGCGAGGGTCCGTCAGGAAAACGCCCAGCGAGAGGACGTACGACACCAGAATGACCCGCCGGAACCCGAAACGGCTGCCGAGCCGCCGGAGCAGCGGATAGATGAGATAGTAAATCTCCTCGCAGACCAAGCTCCAGAGGATCGAGTCGGTGAGCAGCGTGAGCTTCACGCCGACGGCGTTGCCGAGCGCAATCGCGGCCGCCATGGGGAACAAGATCCGGACGTACCGGCGCGCGTAGTACGACAGGTACGGGATGCGCGCGCCGTCTCGGTACGGGTAGTGGATGCAAAAGCCCGAGACGACGAAGAACACGATCACGGCGGCAGGCCCGGGAATCGCGTTGTAATAGACGGCTCTCGCGGCTCGCTCGAGCGAGCTGCCGGACGACACGGGGCCGAAGATCGGGACGAAGCCGATGTGGCCGAACACGACCGCCAGGGCGCAAACCAAACGCACGGTGTCGAGGCCACCGACGTGCTTCGTCGCGGCCGCTACCCGCGGAGCCGCGGACGGCGCGCCGGTATGCGCTTCGGCAACGAGCGTTGGCTCACCCATCGGCAGCGACGCTAGCAAGCGACTCCTCGCCTGAAAAGCCTGCGTTTTCGCGGCAAAAACGTCTCAGCGTCGCGTCGGGACGAGCCAGCGCCCCGAGCCACGTGCGATCGAAAGGTGCGATTTGCGCGAGCGCGGGCCCGCCTGCAGCGTCGCCGTGACTTCGAACGGCGCGCCGTTGTCGTCGCAGGCAATGGCCACGGGTGCAAAAGCAGGGATGCGCGCGCCTGGCGTGATGCGCGGCGTGCCGCGCCGCACCGGAACGGCACCGAGCGCCGCAACCAGCCCGAGCGCAGGCACGTCGAGGCCCGACCCGACCTGCTCGTAGCAAAGCGCCGCGAAGACGCCGTTCGCGTCCACGGCGCAGATGCCATGTCGCTCGCCGCCCGGTGCGACGGCGTCGGGCTTGGCTTCGGCCCAGGGCGCTTCGAGGAAGGTCGTGCCGCGCACGACGCGGG
>DASUGE010000216.1:0-9813 GCA_036274215.1 Polyangiaceae bacterium
CGAAAACGTAGCGGTCCGGGTGGAACGGGACGACCCCCGTGAGCCCGGCGAGCCCAAACCAGGGCCCCCCGAGAGGAACCGCGACCTTCGGGCCGAAAGCTCCGGCGAGCAGGCGCTGCCAAGTGCTCCGCGCGCCCGCGAGACCGGTGCTCCGGGCGTTCACGGCGCCGTAAAGGGCGCCTCCGCAGAACGACAGACGAACGGAACCCTCCGTGACGAAGCCGGGACAGAGCTCGAGCATTCCCCCCGCGAGCAGGAAGCGCGCAGAACCGCCGCCGGGCACGTCCTCCGCGGCGGGAAGGAAGCCGAACCCCGAGACTCGTGCCGAGAGCCATGACACGGCCCGAAGCTCCGCGCCGATGAGCAGCCCAGGGCGCGGCGCGGGGAGCAGCCCCACTTCGAGCGCCAGTGACGCGTCGGCGAGCACCGCGAAGCGCTCGGCGCGGGCGCGCGCCGGCGCCGCGTCGGGCTCGTTCGGTTCGGGCTCGGGCTCGGGTTCGGGCTCCGGCTCGCGCGGAGGCAGTGCGGGTGCCGGCTCCGGCTGCACGTCGACCATGAGGGCGACCGCGAGCACGAGCGGCTCGTCGAGGTCCGAGCAGCGATCCGTCGCGCTCCTGAGCTCGCGTGCTCCGAGCACGCGCCCCGAGGCGTCGCGCAGCTCGAGCAGGGCTCGAAAGCGGCGATCCGGCAGGCGCTCGACGTTCACGGCGAGCACGTACTCGAGCGCTCCCGAGGCGAACGCGTCCCGTCCCAGGTACTCGTTCACCGCGCGCGTCAGGCCGTCCTCGCCAAGGCAGGCGAGCTCCGGACCCGGTCCCGTCCAGGCCAGAGCGACCGCAGGACTCGACTCGGTCTGCTCGGAAGCGGACACGGCACCGGCGGTGCGGGCGGTGAGCCCGAGGCTCGACGCCGTGGCGACCACGGCCACCCTGCGCCACCACGAGCGGAATTGTCGGCCGCGCTGCCGGCACATGGGCAGCGGAGCCTAGCATCACTGCCAGAGGCAATAGCCGATCGGCGACTGCGGGTAGACGTAGCAGCCCATCCCATCGGGACAGGAACGCATGGCTCCGCCACTCAGGCACACGAGCAGGCAGTGCTTCTGGGTCACGAAATCAACGCACGCAGCCGTCGCTTCGCCGGATGCCGGTGCTGTCGAGCAGTCGGCGTCCGAGTCGCACGTGTTCGAGCAACTGTAGCCGTGGATTCCGGAGTCGTCGCGAATGCCGAGGCAACGCAAGGCCTGAACGTCGATGCACTCCACCGTGTCGCCGTGACACTCGCGCTCGTACGGGGACGAGCCGTCGTCGTTCGGCGCCGGGGGGCCGCTGGGACCGCCCGCGGACGACGCGGACGCGCTGCCGGAAACCCCCGCACCACCGCCGCGCGCGATGCCGCCGCCCGTTCCCGCTCCTCCACCACTGGCCGGCGAACGACCCGCCTGGCTCGAGCTACCGCCCCCGCTCGCTTTCGTGCCCCCGCTTCCGCCGGCGCTGGGCGTGCCGCCAGTGCCCCCGAGGTTCACGCTCCCTCCAACGCCGGTTCCAGCCCCCGCGCCGGTCGCCGCAGTCGCACCGGTCGCGGAAGCGCCTGCGGTCGCGGGCGAGCCGTGCTCGTCGTCGTCCGAGCCGCACGCGGCGCCGAACGTGGCGAGCAAGGCGCCGAGGGCGGCGCGCCGCAGGGAGGCGATGAGGAACGGCCCGTGGGCGGACGAGAAAGCGGCCATCGGTCGGATATGGCCTTAGCTGCCGAGGTTTCTGACCGGTTCCAATTCGGCTGAGCTTTTTCGATTTCTACGGCCCGAACCTCAGAAACCTCCGCGGGGATTGCCATCCACGAGCAAGCGCCTCGAGGGCGCGCGCGCATGACGCCTTTTTCTGCCACACGCTACCTCGCGCTCGTCGCACTAGCCGCCGCCGGTGCGGCCTGCGCGAGCAAATCCGATGACGATAGCGCCGCTGGCGCTTCCGGGCGGGGCAGCGGCGGCACCGGCGGAGGCACGACCATCCCGGTCGACATGGGCGGGCGCAGCCAACAGCCGTCGAGCGGCGGCACGTCGAACGGGCTCGACCAATGCGAGGACTACTCGTTCGACGGTTGCGTGGGTGAGGCTTACGAGGGCGAGAGCATCCCGCTCGACATCTACGTCATGTTCGACACGTCGGGCTCGATGCTCAACGACGTGGGCGGAGTGACGCGGCTCCAAGCGATCCAGCAGGCGGCGTCGGAGTTCCTGCGCGACCCGGCGAGCCGGGGCATCGGCGTCGGCATCGGGTACTTCGGCTTCCAGCCGATCGGCAGCACTTCGTGCGACACGAGCGCGTATGCGGCTCCGGCCGTCCCCATCTCGACGGATCACGAGGCGGTGATCGCGTCGCTCGAGGCGCAGTCGCCCGTCGGCGAGACGCCGACGGCGGCGGCCTTGCGCGGGGCTTGCGGTTACGCGCAGGCCGAAAAAGCAGCGAACCCGACGCGCGGGCTCGTCATCCTGCTCATGACGGACGGAAAGCCGGAGGCGCCGGTGTCGTGTGGGAGCGGCGGCTGCTGTCCGACCCTCGACGACGCCACGACCGCCGCTGCGGAATGTGCCGCGGGCGCGCGCGGGATATCCACCTACGTGCTCGGCGTCGGGCCCGAGCTCGAGAACCTCAATCGGATCGCGGAGGCGGGAAAGACGCACGCCGCCTACCTCGTCGGCAACGACGACGTGACCGCCAGCGTGCTCCGCGCGCTGAACCTGATTCGCGGTGACGCGATGGTGCCCTGTCAGCTCACGATCCCGGACGCAAACAACGGCACCGCGCTCGACTATTCGCAGGTCAACATCGTCTACACGACGGAGGGCTGCGACTACACGCCGGCCTACTACGTCGATTCGGCGGCAAGCTGCGACGACCAAGGCGGCTGGTACTACGACGATCCCAACGCGCCGAAGACCGTCCTCTTGTGTCCGAGGACCTGCGACGACGTTTCGATTCCGGGGGCTGCCCTCCGGTTTTCCGTGGGTTGCCGGAGCCTACCCAAGCCGGTGCGCTGACGCGCACAGGTCCTCCGGTCGCCGAACGAACCTCATGAGGCAAAGCATGACCTTCACCAAAAGCAGCGTGACAATGGCGGTCCTCGGTCTCGCGATCGGCGGCCAAGCGTGTGGCGGAACGTCGACCGACGGCAGCGCAGGTTCGGGCGACGCGCAGGGCAGCGGCGCCACCGGCGGCTCGAGCGGCGTTCACGGCGGCGGCGGCTCCGGGAACGGACGCGCGGTCCCGACGAACCCCGACAGCACGACGGGCCCGCAATATGACGGCAGCGGCACGTCGTATCTGCCCCTCACGCCCGGCTGTGGGCCCGAGACCGCAACACAATGCACGGGGACCTGCGAGAAGACGTCGGTGACCGATCCGGGCGCCGTCATCCGCGCGCCCGCGACGTTGTGCTTCAGCGGTCCCGAGGATCCGACACCGGACGACCCGCTTGCCACCATCGAGCAAGTGCTCGAGGTGATCGACGGCAAGCGCGTGGCGCACCTGCGCGTGACGTTCGACCCCGCTTTCGTGGACAACACGTACGGGGCGAACGCCTGCTGCGGCTGGCCTGCGGCGGACACGACGGCGACGGAGCCTCCCCCCCCCGGCGGCATGATGACCGACCCGATGGGCATGATGAAGCCGCCGAAAATGCCGAAGCCCGGCAAAGGCGGCCACACCTTCAACGATCTCGTCGGCAGCGACCACCTCGAGCTCTTGCTGACCGACGGCGCCGGCAACACGGTGATGGACTTCGATCTCGACTACATCACCGCCGATTCGACGACGAGCTGCGGTTACCGGCAGCTCGGCGTGAAAGGCGGCGAGGGTAAGGTCGTGTCGGGAAGCGCGTCGGCCGTCCTCGGCTCGGCAACGTCCATCGACCGCAACCTGAACGGCTGCGGGTACTGCTACACGACGGATTCCCCTGCTACCGACGGCAGCTACACGCCCAACCCCGACGCACCCGAATGGGACTATCGCGTGGTGTACGAAGTGTGGCTCGACCTCGACGCGTTCGGCAGCGCCGGCTTCGGCCAGGCCTACATCACGAGCGTCCACGCTTCGCCTTCGAAGCTCGAAAACAACACCGTCGAAGTGACCGCCACGCCCTGCCCGGCGGATTGGGACACACCGAAGGGCGGCTCCTGCCCGATCAACTACACGGTGTACGTGCAGAGCGAAGGCAAGAGCTCGTGCGTGCCGATCCCGTTCTCGAACTACCCGAACATGGCGCCGTGCCCTGACGGCTACAAGCTCGATGCGGCGAGCGAAGGTAAGTACTGCGTTCCGAGCTGAGTCACTTGGGCGGGCGACGCGGTGCCCACGCCGCGCCGCCCGCCTTTTTCACAAGAGAAACGACGCACCGAGCGTCACGTGCGGAAACCCGACGCGCACGGTAAGCCCGATGCCGTCCGTAAGCATGAAGCGCGCGCCCGGGTAGAAGACGAGCTCGGCGAAGTCCGTGTGGGTGTCGTCGTAGTCGCAGATCGTGCCTGGCGCGCCGGGACAAGGCCGCGCCCACGAATAGCGCTCGTGCACGATCGCGACGCCGAGCTCGGCGAAGACGCTGATGCGGCGATGCACGTAGAAGTTCCACTGCGCGGCGACGGGGAACCAGAACGCGTTCGCGGCGTAGTCGTGGTCGTCGCAGCCCGGGCCGGGGAAGTCGCGGCACGCCGCGTCGTGGTCGTAACCGAAATGCAGCCAATCGACCCCGAACGTGATCGCGAAGCTGTTGTTGATGCTGGTGACGGGGCCGTTGTCGATGATCGGAATCGACGCACGGAGTCCGGCTCCGAAGCCGTCGTCATCGAAATGATGAGGGCCGCCGTGCCAGCCGAACGTGAAATGCGGCTCGAGCTCGACCGAGTAATGCGGATGGTTACCCGGCTCCTTGATTTGCGCAGCCGCAGGTTTCGGTCGCGCAAACAGAGCCGTGGCGAAAAGGAACGCGAGAATGGGTCGTGTTGCGTGGATCACCGTCGTGAATGGGCGCGCGCCCGTTTCTTTCTGAACCGCGCGATCGGCTTCCGAGCGCGCCGAATCGTCAGAAAGGCCGCGGACCGTCGCCATTGCTCCAGCATGAACAGAACAGCCTCGTGGGGATGCCTCGCCCTGGTCGTGGGAGCGGCGCTGCCGTCGTGCGGCGGTGATTCGGTCGAGTTCCCGATCAAGCCGAGCGCAGGGCGCGGCGGCGGCACTGCCAAAGGCGGTGGCGCCGGCACAGCGAGCTCGACCGGCGGCTCCTCCACCACGGGCGGGACAGCGTCGTCGAGCGGCGGAAGCTCGAGCGCTGCGCGCGGCGGCACTTCGACGTCGAGCGGCGGCTCCGCGGGTAGCGCACCGGACGACGCAGGCGGCGCCGGCGGCATTCCGAGCGACGGGGGACCTGCGGCTCCGTCCGCCGGCAAAAGTGGCACCGCGGCGGGAGGCAAAGCGGGCGCGGATTCGAGCGACTGCCCGGCGAGCGCGCCGATGAACGAGCAGAGCTGTTCCGGCGAGGAACGATGCTATTACCCCGGCGTCCGCTGCGATTGCGGGGGCAAGAAGGACGAGCCCCAGTGGCGCTGCCGGGGCTCGGGCGCGGCTTGTCCCGCCACGCTGCCCGTCCCTGACTCGAGCTGCGAGAGCGACATGGACATGCCGCTCACGTGTCCGTATGCCGACGGCTCGGAGTGCCGTTGCGACCACGAGCAATGGCGCTGCGAGATGCCGCCGGAGCCGCCCGGCGCGGGTGGTGCGCCCCCGGAGCCGCCCGCTCCCCCCGCCGGAGGAGCTCCCGTCATGCCCGCAGGTGGCCGCCCCGGCGGTCCCGGACCGATGGATCCGGGCGGGCGTGAGGGCTGACGCCGCGCGCGGACGAGACAACGCGAGCGGCGAATTCGCGCCGCTCGCCGCTCACGCGTCCGTCAGTCAGCGGAACGCACCGCCGATCGCAAAGAGCGCGCCGATCACGCCGGCGAGCAGGCACACGGACACGCTCACGATGCGCCCCGGGGCTCCGTAGTCGCGGCGCGTCAGGTCGACGATCGCGCAAACCAGCGCGAGCAGGTCGAACACCAGGACGCCCTCTATCCCCCGCCTCGAGGCGTCGATGACATACGTACCCAGCGTGAGGATCCCGCCGAGCAAGCCGAGCCCGAGGAACGAGAACCAATGCCAGCGCCGGAGCTCGTGTCGCGTCTGCCAGCCGCACCAGACGGTTCCGGCCGCGGCCGCCACGAGGAGAGCCAACGTTCCGCAATAGAACCCGGTCGCGGTCGCCTGCAGCGAGCGCGGCTCCGGGGCGCTGCCGAGCCTCACGTCCGAAGCCGGAGGTCCGCCGCCCAGGAAGGGAAACAGGCCTCCTCCCCCCTCAGCGAGCCGCGCCTTGAGCTCGTAGTAACCGGCGACGTAGAAACACGCGACGGCGAGCACGAGCGCGCCGACGATACCGGCGGCGAGCCAGCGCAAACCTCGACGGCTCGCGAGCGGAGACACCATGTAAGGCTCAGGGACCCCACGTGGCGTTGTCCCACGTGCTCGTGTCCCAAATCCCCGTGCTGCCTGGCATGCCACCGCTGCCAGCCGCGCCGCCGCCTGCCGCCATGAATTTGGAGATCCCGAAGTCGAGCACCTTGATGCACGGAGACCCGTCGTGTCGGCGCGCGAAGAACAGATCCCCCGGCTTCAGATCGCGATGCACGATGCCGAGCGAGTGCGCTTCGGCGATGGCTTCACACGCCTGCAGCACGCAATCGACGACCTCGACGGGCGGCAACGCCCCACGCTCTTTTAGCAGCGCACCAAGGTCCATCCCCGCGAGGAACTCCATCACGAGGTACGGAGCGCCGTTTTCGAGCACGCCGGCGTGCCGTCGGAGGCAAGGTCGCAGCCACCGCTGACGACCACTTGGTTGGGCGGACATGTCGCCGTGCAGGGGCTACCGCCGGTGCAACTGTCGCCGAGGGTGAAGGTGCAGCCGGCGATCGGCGATGCCTTCTTTTCCAGGGCGTCCACGGCATCGTGCAGAGCCGTAAAGTTCGCGTTCACCTCGGCTGCGGAAATCGTCTTACCGGCTGCGAACGTGTTCAGCGTGCCGATCGCGTACACGACGCCGCCACCCCCGACGAGCGTCAGAACGCCGGCCGCCGTTGCGAGCACGGGGCGCCCGAGCACCCTCCGTAGCGCGCGCACGATGCGGTCGTCGATGATGAGCTTGATTTCCATCCACTCCTCCGCCGGCGGCACCGGAACCGAATTCGGCGAATTCCGCTCCGTCCACCACTCCCCGCTTGTATCACGGAAACCAAGCAAGATTCCCGCAGCGGCTCCGCCGCCGTGAGCGAATCCCCTGCAATTTCCGGCACGTCGTCGAATTGGCGCGCTCGCATCACGACTCCGATACTCACGAGAAACCGGTTCGTTCGCCCGCTCTCACGGCACCAATGCGGCTCCCACTGCGGCCGTCGCAAGCAGCACGAGTGACCCTGAATGCAGCGCGCTCGACGTGGCGTCGAGCGCACGCTGACGCGGCGCTCGACGAGCGCAATCCGGCGCAGCGCTCGACGCTCGCGAGCGAGGGCACTGCCCGGTCGAGAATACAGCAGGACGAAGCCGGGCACTTGGACGAGCCAAGTGCCCGGGAACCTGCGTTACTTCTTCGCGGGCGGCTTCTTCGAAGCCGGTGCCGCCGCCGGCGCGCCGCTCGGCGTGCCGCCGCCCTTGCGATCGCCCACGTGGCCGTGGAACGTGCGCGTGGGGGCGAACTCACCGAGCTTGTGGCCGACCATGTTCTCCGTGACGAACACGGGCACGAACTTGCGACCGTTGTGCACGGCGAAGGTCAGGCCGATCGCTTCGGGCAGGATCATCGAACGGCGTGACCAGGTCTTGATGATCTTCTTCGCTGCTTGCGCGCCCTGGGACTGCGCTTCCTCGATCTTCCGCATCAGGTGACCGTCAACGAACGGTCCCTTCTTAACACTGCGTGCCATAAGTTAACCCTTCGCCCTTCGGTGCTTGACGATCATGCCGTCGGTTCGCTTGTTGTTGCGCGTCTTGAGGCCCTTGGCGAGCTGGCCCCACGGCGAGCACGGATGACGACCGCCGCTCGTGCGGCCTTCGCCACCGCCCATCGGGTGATCGACGGGGTTCATCGTGACGCCGCGGTTGTGCGGACGCCGCCCGAGCCAGCGGCTGCGACCCGCCTTGCCCAAGCTGATGTTCTGGTGCTCGAGGTTCGACACCTGGCCGACGGTGGCGCGGCAAGTGACGTGCACCTTGCGGACTTCGCCGCTCGGAAGCTTCACCTGCGCGTAGTTGCCGTCTTTCGCCATGAGCTGCGCCGCGCCGCCCGCCGAACGGACGAGCTGGCCGCCACGGCCCTTCTTCATCTCCACGTTGTGGATCATGGTGCCCGCGGGGATCTCGCCGACCGGCATGCAGTTGCCGGGACGAATGTCCGCGTTCTTGCTCGAGAGCACGGTGTCGCCCTGCTTCAAGCCGTCGGGCGCGAGGATGTAGCGCTTCTCGCCGTCTGCGTAGAAGAGCAGCGCGATGCGCGCCGTGCGGTTCGGATCGTATTCGATCTCCGCGACCTTGGCCGGCACGCCGATCTTGTCGCGACGGAAGTCGATCACGCGGTAACGCTGCTTGTGCCCGCCGCCGCGGAAGCGCGAGGTGATGCGCCCGTAGTGGTTTCTGCCACCGGTCCGCGACTGCGCCTCGAGGAGCGAGCGCTCCGGCGTGTCGGTGGTGATGTCCGCGAAATCGCTGACGCCGAAGAAGCGGCGGCCGGCGGAGGTCGGTTTGAATTGACGAATGCCCATGACTACACCTTCGACTCGTCGAAGAACTGAATGTCGCTGCCCTCGGCCAGCGTCACGATCGCCTTCTTCCAGTTCGGACGCTTCGACTCGAGGCGCCCGAGGCGCCGCGGCTTACCGCGCTGAACCAGGGTGTTCACGTCCGTGACCTTGACCTTGAACAGGGTCTCCACGGCGCGACGGATCTCGATCTTGTTGGCGCCCATGGCCACCTCGAACACCACCTTGTTCTCCTCGCGGAGTCCGGCGGCCTTCTCGGTGAGCGCGATCGGGCGCTTGATCACTTGAGCGGGGCTCATGACTTCTCCAAACAACGCGCTTCGAGCGCCTTGGCGGCCGTCTTCGAGACGACCAGGTGCTGGTAGCGCAAGAGGTCGTACACGTTCACGCCCTCGGGCGGCAGGAACTGGCTGTGCGACATGTTGCGAATCGAGAGCCGGAGGTTCTCGTTCGACTTGTCGTCGACCACGAGCGCGCCGTTGTCGACCTTGAGGGTCTCGAGCACGCCCGCGAGCTTCTTGGTCTTCACCTCACCGAGATCGATGTTCTCGAGGATGGTGAGGCGACCTTCCTTGAGCAACAGGCTGAGCGCGCTCCGCAGTGCCGACGTACGCACGCGACGCGGCGGGCGGTACGAGAAGTCCTGCGGCTTCGGCGGGTGGGCGCGACCGCCACCCACGAAGATCGGCGCGCGAATCGAGCCGTGACGCGCGCGGCCGGTGCCCTTCTGCTTGTAGATCTTCTTGCTCGAGCCGGACACCGCCGACCGCTCCTTGGCGGCCTTCGTGCCCTGACGGCGCGAGGCGAGCTGCGCGACCACCACTTCGTGAAGGAGCTGCTCCTTCACCTCGGTGCCGAACACCTCGTCGGAGAGGTCGATATCGCCGACCTTCTGGCGCTTGAGGTTGTAGACGTCGACTTTGGCCATGGTCTTCCTCAGCTCTTGATCTCGACGTCGACGCCGGCCGACAGATCGAGCT
>DASUGE010000217.1:0-2975 GCA_036274215.1 Polyangiaceae bacterium
CCGTTGAAGATGCCGAGGCTCCGGATCACGAACATCTCCGAGCCGCGCTCGACGTAGCCGCCGGTCGCGTTGGCGCTCGCCTTCTCGAGCGCGGCCGAGATGTCGCCGAGCCCCACGCCGAGCGCCGCCATGCGCGTCGGATCCGGCTGAACGTGCACCTCGCGCACGAGCCCGCCGTACGAGACCACGTCCGCCACGCCCGACGCCTGAAGCAGCTTCGGCCGCACCACCCACTCCTGGAGGGTGCGAAGCGTCATCGGATCGGCGTCCTTGCCCGTGAGGGTGTAGCGGTAAACCTCGCCGATCGGCGTCGCCATCGGTCCGAGCGACGGCTTCACGCCCTCCGGCAGATCCGCGTCCGCCATGCGTTCGACCGTCTGCTGGCGCACGCTCAACGGCTCGACGCCGTCCTCGAAGGTGAGCGTCACGAACGAGAGCCCGAACAAGGAGATGCTGCGCAAGCGCGCGAGGCCGGGCGTCCCGTTGAGCGCGCGCTCGAGCGGCAGCGACACCCGGCGCTCGACCTCCTCCGTCGGCTGCCCCGGAAACAGCGTGATCACCTGCACCTGCGTGTCCGTCGGATCCGGAAACGCCTCGATCGTCAGGTTACTGAAGGCGTAATACCCCCAAGCCCCGAGGACAGCCGCAAGCACGAACGCAAACAACCGGTTCGTGAGAGAAAATTGCAGCAACCTCTCAAGCATCAGCCGTCAGTCCTTCGCTCGAGCCGCACGGAGCTTGAGCGCTCGAAGCCAGCGAAGCGCGATCCGTCGAGGCAAACAGAACGCGATCGGCGGGCGAAGCCCGCCCGCGACGACCCAGGAGTCTTGGAAGAACGAAGCCATGACTCATGTGCTCAGATCAATCTGGTTGTCCAACAAGACAGCCCCCTGCTCGACCACCGTCTCGCCTGCCTTGAGACCCGAAAGCACGACCACCTTCCCGTCGCGCTGCGGGCCGCAGACGATGTTGCGGCGCACGAAGTGGCCGGCTCCCTCGAGCACGTAGGCGTATTGCTGGGAGCCGTCGGAGACCAGGGCGGTGGCCGCCATCTCGACCGAATTCGCGCCGGGCGGCGCACGGAAGCTCACCTCGGCGAACATGTTGGGTCGCATGCGGCCGTCCTTGTTCTCGAGCTTCACGCGCACCCCGACCGTGTGCCGGTCCGGGTCGACGACCGAGGAGACACGCTCCACGGGCGCTTCGACGGAGAAGCCCGGCAAGGACGGGCTCGTCACGCGCGCCGTCGTGCCGGTGACGACGCCCGCCGCGTCGGCCTCGAACAGGTCGGCGAGCACCCACACGACGTCGAGCTCGGCGACGCTCACGAGGCTGTCGTCGGTCGTCACCTGCTGCCCCGGCAGCACGCTCTTCTCGATGATCACGCCGTCGCGCGGAGCGACGACGGTGAACTCGTTCTCGCCGCGCGTCGAAACCTTGAGCGAGGAGAGCTTCATCTTTGCGAGCTTCAGCGCGAGCTCGGCTTGCTTCTCCTGCTGGTCGCTCTCGAGCTCGTCCTTCGCGGGCAGCGCGCGCGCTTCGACCATCGCTTTGACGCGCTCGTAGGCGGCGCGAGTCACCTCGAGATCCACGGCGGCCTTCTGCTGCTCCGCCCGGAGCGCGGCGATGTCGGGGCTCGCCACGGCGAAGAGCGGCGCGCCGGCTTTCACGCTCTCCCCGAGCTCCACCGAAACCTGCGTCACGCGGCCCGAAAGCGGGGAGCCCACGCGCGATGCCACGGACTCGTCCACGCGGAAGCGCGCCGGGAACGCATCGCTCCAGTGCTCGCGGGCGGCCAGCGCCTTGCCGAGGCGCAGCGCCTTCCACTGCGGCGCGCCGTTGGCGAGCGTCACGCTCTCTTTGTCGACGCGCATACCGGGCGGGGGCTGCGCTTCGGCGGGGAGCTTCCGGTGAAACAGCGCGGCGGCCACGATGGCGACGCCGGCGACGACCAGTGCAGCGAGCACCCCCGTGGGACGCGATTTACGCGCCTGCTCGGTCACCGCAACGGGTCGTGATGAAGCCTCTAACGTCATTGGTTTCCTTGATGAGCGGGCACGGCGAGTCCGAGCACGCGGTGAAGCTCGTTTTTCACCGCAAAGAGCTCGAAGCGCTGATCGAGTCGCGTGAGCGTGAGGGCGATGTGGCTGCGGCGTGCGAGCAAGAAGTCCGTCATGCTCGCGCCGCCTTGGTGAAACGCCTGCTCGGCGGCGGTCAGGACCGCGTCGGAGCGCGGCAGGGTCTCCTTGGTGAGCACGTCGATGTTGGCTTCGAGCGCGGCTTTCCGGCTCAAGAGCCCCTGGAGCGCGGCGCGCGCGTCCACGAGCAACGCGCGGCGCTCGTCCTCGAGCTCCACGGCGTGCTCGTTCGCCTTGCGCGCGTCGTGCTGGCCGCGATCGAAGACCGGAAGCGGCAGCGCGAGGCCGAAGTTCAACGTGTTCATGTTGTCGCCCGAGACGACGAAGCGGTCATGCACGTAGCCGACGCGCGCCGTCACGTCGGGGATGGCGCGGTTCGACGCGAGGTCGGCCTCGCGGCGCGCGGCGCTCGCCTGCAGATCGAGCGAGCGGAGATCGGAGCGTGCGTTCAGGCGATCCTCGCTGCCCGCCGCCGTGAGGGGCAGCGCATCGCCGAGATCGTCCTCGTTGACGCCTTCGAGATCGCACTCGGCACCGAGCGCCGCCCGACATTCGGCGCGCGCGGCGGTGTACGCGGCTTCGTTGCGCGCGAACTCCGCGCGTAACGCCGCGAGATCGAGCAAGAGCCGGTCGTAATCCATGCCGCTCAGCGCTTTTTGCTCGAGGCGGGTGTGCTCGAGCGTCGCGGCGCGCTCGGCGTCGGTCAGCGATTCCTGCAAGATCCCGAGCCGGAGACCGAGATGGACCGCGGCGCCGAGCGCATCGCGTGCGCTCGTGACACGGTCGGTCAGCGTGCTCGTCACGTCGAGGCGTGCGGCCCGCTCGCGCAGGGCCGCC
>DASUGE010000218.1:0-9560 GCA_036274215.1 Polyangiaceae bacterium
GCGTCTCGACGGCTGCCGAGCGAATCGCACCCCAGGCAAGGCGGGCCGAGGCGACGTCAGCGGCGCCTTCCGAGCCTACCGCCACGGCGCGCAGGCGTGCCAGCGCTGCCCGGGTGTGCGGCGCGCCCGGCGCGTAGGCGATGGCGGCACGCCGAGCGAAGAGCACGGCACTCGCGAGATCGCCGCGATTGAACGCGGCGTCGCTCTCCGCGAGCGCCGCCTCCCCGTCGCGCACGACGCGGTAGGTCATGACGCCGAGGGCCAGAACCACGAGCGTGAGAGCGAGCGAAGCGTGTCGCGCGAGATTCACATGAAATCTCGCCGTTTGAAGACGACGGCGGCGACCGTGAGCAAGGCGACGGCCCAGCACGCCGCATAGCCGGCCGATAGAAGCACGTGCGTGCCGAGCGTCTCACCTGCCGCTTCGCCCGTGAGGAGCGAGCGCGGCGGGACGTACCACATGAGGTTCGGCACGATCGTGGCGATGAAGGCGCCGGCGTCGTGGATGGCCGAGCCGAACAGACGCGTGGGAAGCTTGGCCAGCGCGTCGGCGGAGCGGCCGACCACGAACACCGAGATCGTGAACACCGCGGTCAGAAACGGCGACGAGAACGAGGAGAACAACGTCGCGACCGACGCGACGACGAGCACCTCGCACAGCGTGAGCACGGCGGCCCCCGCGACGACGCGCCGATCGTCGGGTGCGCCCGCGGAGAGCACGAAGCCGAACACGAGCACCGCGGCGGCCGTCACGATGGGCAAGTACGTCCTCTGCCGTGGGCGCTTCCAGGCGACGAGCCCGACCACCACGGCCGCGGCGAGCACGCCGCCGCCCACGAGCGCGAACGAGCCGCCGGAAAGGACCGCGATCGCGAGCAGGAGCGCACCGCCGTTCATCGCGATGAAGACGGCCAGCGTGAGCACGGTGCCGAATAGCTTGCCGACGAGGTACTCGCTGCGGCGGATCGGCCGAGCGAGGATGGGGAAGATCGTCTTGAGCTCGAGCTCCCGGTAAAGCGACGTCGCGCCGAGCACGACGGCCACCGCAATGGCGTAGAGCGAGATCGACGCGGAGCCGAGGTCGCTCACCACCCGCATGCGCGCCCGGCTCGCGTAAGCGCCGACGATGAGCGCGTAGCCCGCCGTGGCGAGCGCGAGCGCGAACAGGCCGTGCAGGATGCGGGCGCGGACGGCCTCTCGATACGCGTTGAGGGCGATGACGGCGACGCGCGTGATCATCAGCGGGCGGACGTGAGGCGCGTGGGCTCGACGTACTCACGGATCTTGGCGGGGGCACGCAGGATCATGCGCTCGATGCGATCGGTGAAGAACGCTCGCGCGATGCCCGGCCCGATGTCGAGGGACACGGCCAGGGTGACCAGGCTCGCCCCCGAGCCGAACGGCGTGACGCGTACGAACCCCCACACGTCGCGCACGTCGTGCGGCCGGCTCGGATCGAGCCAGAAGCGCAGTGCGTTACCAGCCTCGGTCTGCTCGAGGTGCACGCTGTAGGTGACGAGAAACGGTGCCTTGCCCTGCGTGAGCTCGACCGTCGCCGTCCGGCCCGCGCTACGCACGAGGGTCGCGCTTTGGGTGCGCGGCAAGACGCGCGGCAGGTTCTCGATCGACGCGAGTGCGGTCATGACCGCGCTCGGCGTCGCGCGCACGACCTGATACGAGACGCCGCCGATGTAGGAGCCGTTCTCGCCGCGTTCGAAACGCACGGGGCGCGAAACCGTGGCGCCCGCGACGAGGGCCTCGCGCTCGCTCGCGGTGAACCCTCGCGCGGGAGCGGCCCGCGGTCGCTCGGCATGCGCGGCGCCGGGCAGCACCACCAAGGCACATGCGACGAGCCAGGCGAGCCGGGAGCTCCGCATCCGGCGAGGATAGCGGGTCCCGGCCGGATAGGCTACGGGCGCGGCGGCTCGCTCGTTCCGTGGGCGCGGGATGCGGAGCGCCCTTCCACGATGCCGCCGTCGGCCGTCATGGCCACGACGAGGCCGGCGTCGGCCATCAGGCTCACGAAAGGCGCCCCCCACGTGTTGTCGGACCAAGCCGGTCGCCAGGACTCGCCGAGGGAGAAGGCACGCGTCCACAACGTGCCGAGACTCGTCACCCACTCTCGGTCCAGCACGTCGAGCGCGGCCGCGGAAAGATCCGGCGCGCCGTGAATCCGCGAGGTCGTGAGACCGTCGGCGTCGAACCTGAGCACGTGACCTTCGCTGCCGACGACCAGGCCAATCTCGCGTTCGAGGCTGCTCGCCGCGCCCATGTAGGCGCGCGTTCCCGGAGCTTCGAGCTCGTGGAGCGCCCACTGGAGCGGTTCATAGAGAGCGGCCAAGCCGACCCCCTGCGTCGTGCGTCCGCTCACGAGCCAGCGCTCGTCATCGAAGCGAGCGAGCGCGGCGATGCTGGCCACGTTGGCGAGCGGCATCGGCTTGAGCCAGCGTCCGCCCGACATCGCCCACAGCGTGGGACTTTCGCCGGCGCGCCTGCCGACGGCGACGACCAGATCGTCGAGCTGCCCGTTGCCGTCGATGAACTCGACGCGACCGTCCGGAGCCTGCGCCAGCTCGCGCACACCGTCGGTCCCGAACACGGCGAGCATTCCCGAAGAGCCCCCGACGAGCCAGCCGCCGGCCTCGCAGCGGCGCGCGAACGTCATCCCGCGCGGGAGCTCGGTGAGCACGCCGGTCGCACCCACCCACGCCTGACCGTTCCAAAACAGCGGACCGCGCGGCGTGAACGCGAAGCAGTGGCCGTCGGTGTCCCAGGCGGCGCTCTGGATGACGAGATCGTCGCGCGGGCGCTGGCGCACGATCCAGCTCCACCCCGCCAGATCCGACGGCTGCGTGACGCCGACCAGCGTGCCCATCAGCCGGCGGCTCGAGCGCGGCCCGGAGGGCACGTCACCGAGCCACGGGATGACGGCGTTGGCGAGCTCGTCGGCGGTGCGCGGGCGCGTTTCGGGGGTCTTCTCGGTGGCGCGGGCGAGCGCGGCATCGATCGCGCGGCACGCGTCGGGGCGTGCGCGCAGCTCCGGGCTCAGGAACGGCGCCTCGAGCAGGCTTGCGCGCTCCTTACCCTGCATGGCCGTGTAGGCGGAGAGCGGCGATTCCCCGTCGAAGTAGTGCTTGCCGGTCAGCATGTAGAACACGACGCAGGCAAACGCGAACACGTCCGTCTGCGGGCTCGTGCTCTGTGCGTCGCCGCTCTGCTCCGGCGCGGCGTAGCCCACCGTCCCCACGCCGATCCCCGCGAACGTGCGCCCGAGGCCTTCCGGTCGCGCCAGGCCGAAATCGGAGATCTTGAAGATCTCGCTCTCGCCGAAACCGCAGCAGAGCACGTTACCGGGCGTGAGATCGCGATGAATCACGCCGACGCCGTGGATCGCGGCAAGCCCGGCGGCCAGGCAGCGAATGGCGTGCGCGGCGCGCACCGGGTCGAAAGCGTAGCGTGTCTTGTGGAGCGAGTAGGTGACGCGATCTTCGAGCGTCGTCCCCTCGACGCCGCCGTGCACGAACTCGATCGCGATCCAGGGCGTGAGCTGCTCACCGAAGATGCGAGCCGCGCCGGTGTCGATGAAGCGCACCACGAACGGGCACGGCGGGACACGCTCGTTCAGCCGACCGAGCGCGACGGCCTCCTTCTGCGCGAGCAGCTCCGCCGAGATCCGACCTTCGCCGACGGTCGGTCGCACGACCTTCACGACGACGGGCCCCGCGCCCTCGGGCGCCTCGCGCCGCGCCAGGTACGCCTGCCCCATGCCGCCTTCGCCGACGTGCCGCTCGATGAAGTAGCGCACCCCCGCTTGCACCTCGGACTCGATGATGCGGCCGCGCAGGGAGGACGGCGGCAGGAGCGACGAACGATTCACTTTCCTTGGTCCCCGCTCACCTTCGCACTGAAGACTTCGAGTGCCCAGCGTCCCTTGCTGCCGTTGTAGCCGTCAACCTGAATGAAGTAAGTACCAGGCTCGAGCTCGGCATCGACGAAGCTGAAGCTCGGGGCGTCGGCGCGGCTCGCGGTGTAGGTGACCGAGCAGGTGTTCGCGACCTCTTCCCCGGGGCAGTCGTCGCCGCGGCGAATCACGAGGATCGTCTGGTAATTGCTGCCGCTCGCGTCGAGCACCACCCGGCGGCGCTCGGGCAGGACGAGCTTCAGCATCTGCTCGGGGGCGCCGCCCGGATCCTGGCCGCCGTAGTCGCAGCTCGTCTCGTAGTCGGCGTACTGGTTGCCGGTGTTGCCCTCGAAGCGGCCCCCGGTCACCGGGATGTCGAACGCGTCGCTGCAGGTGTCCGCGCCCTGCACGAACACGCTGTTGACGGCGGCGCGAGTGAACGCCGTGATCGAGGTCGGCTTGCTCTCCGCGGTCTCGACGACCGCGCGTAGCGACCCGGGGCCGACCCCGCGCGCGACGGCGCGCACCGGCCATTGGTCGGAAGAGCGACACATCTCGGCGTCCGCGCTCGTTTGGCACGGGCTCTCGGCGATCAGGACCGCGCCCGTGTCGCCGTCCGAGCCGGTCTGAACGACCATGACGTCCGCGCGCTCGCCGAGCTCGAGCGCGTACGTCGCGTCGGCGGCCCCCACGAGGCAGCCGATCTGCACGGCGTCCGTCGCGTCGTCGAGAGAAACGTCCTCGCTGACGCCGTCGGCGAGCACGGGCGGGTCCGCGCAGCCCGCGGTCGGTGGAGGTTCGGTCGGCGGAGCAAGGCTCAGGACGAGCTCCGCTTGGGTGGGACCCCCGCCCCCCAGGGCGACGCGATAGCTGCCTGCCGGCAGAGCTCGCGCGTAGAGTGAAGCGGGAGACGCGGCCCGGCACGAGAGCTCGGAGGAGTCTCCGGTGCAGGCGGCGTCACGCAGCGAGATGACGGGCGTTCCGTAGGCGTCGAGTGACACGGCCTGGACGCGCACGTCTTTCGGCTCGTCGAGGTCGAACGAGTAAACGAGCTCACCCGTGCGGCTCGAGCAGCTCGTCTCGAGGTCCGTCGTCAGGCCCGCGAGGATGGCGCGCACCGGCTCGCCCGGGACGAGGGGCACGGCCGTGCCGCAGGTCTCGTTGGTTGGTGCCGGCTCGGGGTCGCGAAAGTCCACGTGGAGCTCGATGTCGGCCTCGCGATCGCTGGCGACGTACACGGCGTAGTCGCCCGGCAAAAGGCCGCGCCAAATCAGACGCGCCATGGCGTCACCGCTCGAGACGACGCTCGGGACGCACGCTCTTTCGGCCGACTCCTCCCCGCACTTGTCGGTCGTGGCGAGCACGAGCTCACCCGGCTCGAAGCGCACCTTGGCCCGCGGGATCCGCGCGACGATGTCCACGTCCTTCGGGCCGTCGTCCGGCACCGTGATCGCGATCACGACGTCGCGAAACGCGCGATCCTCGGTCGCCATTTCGCAGGAGATGCCGTAATCCTGCGCGGCGCCGAGCGTGCTCACGGCGTACGCGCCGGCGGCCGTGATCTCGAGCGCGCTGCTGCAGCGATCGTGCATCGGTCGCACGCAATCGTCTTCGTCGACCTCGCCGTCACAGTCGTCGTCGACACCGTTGTCGCAGCGCTCGCGCGCTTCCCCGGAGACGAGGGGATTGAAGTCGTCGCAGTCCGTGCCCTGACAGCTCAACGGCGGGTCCCCGTCGCCGTCGGCGTCGCGCCGCTCGTGCGTGCAGCTCTGCGTTTCCTCCACGCACGTGTCGATGCTGCACACGCTGTTGTCCGAGCACGAAACGACCGGGCCCGGCTGGCAACCGAGCGGCGGCTTGCACACCTCCGCACCGTCGCAGTAGACGTGGTTGTCGCAAGCGCTGTCGTCCGGGTCGTTGCGGCACCACCCGCGGCGCTCGTCACAGCTGTCGATGGTGCAGTCGAGCCCGTCGTCGCACTGCGAGTCGTCGGAGCATTCGCCCGCCGGCTGCTCGGGTCCTCCGCCCGCTCCGGTGCCCGCCTCCCCGGCTCCCTCGCCGCCCGCCCCGGCGTGCGAGCCGGTCGCGAAGGGATCGGCCGCGGAACCGTTCTCGCACCCGAAAACGAGCAAGGCTAGAAAGACGAGGCGTCGCAACCCCGAAAGCCTGCCAGAAAGGAGCTCTCGACGCCGTAGCAACCGGAAGAAGACCATGGCAAGATGGCCACCAGCGTGCCGCCGGAACGGCTCACCCGCCACGAGATCAGCTGGTTGCTCGCGCAGGAGGCCCGAGGAGCCGCAAAGACCTTGCGTACGGAGGTCGACGAGCTACGCGCGCCGGGCGAAGTCCGTATCACCGTCCCGTCCCCGGTCGAGACGACGCTCGACGCCCTCGACGACACCATCGAAATGCTCAGCGCCCTCAACACGAAGGGGCGCGACAAGGGACGCCACGGCCGCATCGATCTTGCAGCCCTGCTCGTGGAGCTCGCCCCGAACTCCCGGGTAGCCATCGAGCCCGGCGCCGGCACGGAGGTCTTCGGCGACGAGGCGGAGCTACGGCGCATGTTCCACCTCCTCATCGGGCAGGCGAGCGGACGCTCCCCCTCCGAGGCCGAAATCGAGATGACGGTCCGCCGGCAGGGCGACTTCGTGCGCATCAGCGCCAACCTCGGCCCCGATACCGCCGCGCTCGGAGAGCTCGAGCGGCGCTGGCTCTCGCGCATGGCGCTCCGTCACGGCGGCGCCGTCGAGCTCGAAGGCGGCACGCACTCGATCCTGCTCCAGGCCGACGGCGCGAGCGATCAGCGCGAGGTGACCGAGCTCCGCAAAGAGCTCGAGCAGGCCCAGCAGCTCGGCGAGGCTTACGCCCGAGAGCTCGCGGCCGTGCTCGCGGCCGGCGACGTTCGCACCGAGGCTCCCCCGCCGAGCCGCGCCGATCCCGAGCATTTCAGCGGCGTGAAGACGCTCGCTGCCGCAATGCACCGCGCGCTGCGCGGTACGGCGGACTCGCCGGCCATGGTCCAGGAGCTCGTTCAGGAGCTCGGGGCGATCGCCGATTGCTCGCTCGAAGCCGAGAAGGAGAACGTCGATCTCGGGGCAGAGCTCCGAGCAATCGGCGCGCAGCTCGAGCCGCGCGCGAACCGCGCCGAGGTGGAGATCCGCTACGACGCGGGGCGCAACATCGTCCAGCGCATCGCCAAACCGACGCTCGGCCTCTTGATCCGCAACCTGTTGCTCCACGCCATCGCGGCCACGCCGCGGGGCGGCGTCGTGAAGGCGGCGGTGCACCGCACCGAGCTCGGCACGGCGCTGTCGGTGACGGACGAAGGTCCCGCGGTCCCGGAAGCGTCGCGCTGGGAGGTCATCCGGCACCAGGGCGATCCGACGCGTTTCGGGCGCCCTGCGGGCGTCGCGCTCGTCGTAGCGGACGCAGCGGCGACCGCCGCCAACGCGACGCTCGAGCTCAGAGAATCAGCAGACGGCCACACCGAAACGTGGGTCACCCTGGGGAGATGACGGCATGCGCATCCTGGTCGTCGAAGATCAAGATTCGATCCGCCGCATGATCGAGGCGCTGGTGCAGGCGCGTGGCTACAAGGTCACGGCCGCCTCGTCCGGCGTCAAAGCCCTCGACGTTGCGAGCGTCGAGCCGCCCGATCTCGTGCTGCTCGACTTGATGATGCCGGGTCAGTTCGACGGCTTCGAGGTCTGCCGGCGGCTGCGTGCCGAGCCGGCCACCCGCTCCATCCCCATCATCGTCATCACGGCGATGGACGACGACGGGGCTCGCACCCGAGCCACCCAAGCCGGCGCCAATGCCTTTTATACGAAGCCGTTCAGCCCGATCGCGCTGCTCAAAGAGATCGAGCGACTCGGCCCGCCGCCGTCGTCGCGCTGAGGGAAAAGCGCCGTGCCCCCTCGAGCGGGCCGCGCCCACCGCTAGGCGGAGAGCACGTTGAGCATGCTCTTGGCGCGCTCTTCGGCGGCGCGGACGATGCCGCGCGCCTCGACGGCGGGGATGCGCAAGACCTCGCAGAGCTCGTCGAGCAGCCGCTTCTCCTGCGCTTGCTGCGTGCCATCGATGAAGGACACGAGCACGGCGTGCTGGAGCAAGACGCGCCGGTCGTCGTGGGAAAGCTCGTGGATGGGCACGTCGGCGAGCGTTCGCGGCTGAGCGGCGAAGAGCGCTAGCTCACGCCGCTGAGTGGGGGTGGCTTGGTAGGCGTCGAGCAAGCTCGAGATGATCTCGGACTCCTCCGCGGCCATACGACCGTCCGCCCATGCGACGCTGATGAGCCCTTTGACGATGGCGAGATCCTGCTGGTGCACGCGAGCGGGAGCATCTCACACCCGCTCGGGGCGTCAACGTCACTCGCCGCGCTCGGTTCCGGGCGGAGGCGGCGTGAGGTCGAGCCCCGCCAAATGCTTGAGCCCGGAGCGAAGCTCGTCGACGCCGACGGGCGCGTCGTTCAGGCGACCGAGCAGCGCCTCCACGTCGCTCCGCCGCGGCGTGGGCAGCGCGACGCGAGGAGGAGGCGTGACCTCGAACGCGGGCGCCTCGGCGGTCGTCCACGGCGGGAGCGCGCTCTCGACGAGCGCGGCGAGCTCGACGTCGCTCGGCAGCAGGTCCACGGGCGGCGGCTCGAGCGCGGGTTCGGCGAGCGCGACGGCGGGTTCGGCGGCTTCGGCGGCTTCGGCAGGCGCGGGCGGGGCTGGCCGCAGCGTATCGGCGTCGAGCGTCGCGGGGGCGGGCGTCTCGGGTTCGACGGCCGCGGCTTCCACCTCCGGCATCAGCACGGACTCGGCCGCGACGGGCGGGCACGGATCCGTCGTTTCGTTCGCTTCGTGAGGGGCCGCCTCGGCGACGAGCAGCTCGCGGTCTTCGGGAGATGCCGCGCGGGCCTCGTCCTCGAAGATGACCTCGATGAGGCCGTCATCGTTCTCGAGCACCTCGGCTTCGAGCACCTCGGCTTCGAGCACAGCAGTTTCGACCACAGGGGCGGACGCGAATTCGGGACGGGCTTCGACGATCACGGAGATGTCGAGCTCGCTCTGCTCGAGCTCGGCGCTATTCGTCGAGTCGTCGGGCCAAACCTGCGCGCTGAGGCGCGTCCCGAGCACCGGCGTATCGCGCGTCTCCTGCTCGGGGAAAGCTTCAACGGGGGCAGCGGGCTCAGGCGAAGCAACCGGGGCGACGGGCGGGAGCGGCACCGTGTGTCCACGTTCCCCGGGCTCCGCCGCGACGCGGATCGGCGCGGGGGGCGGCGCCGGGCGCTGGCTCGCGCGCCGCACGACCGGCTCCGGCCGCGTCTCGACGAGCTGGGGCGCGAGCGGCACCATCGGCTCTCGCGGCGCGACCTCGCTCAGCATCAGCGTGTGGTCGCGACGCTCCGCCTGCAGGACCGAACCGGCCAGCTCGTCGTGCGCGACGGCAATCGGGCTGACTGCGGCGACGACGCTCACGGCGGCGACGGGGTTCACCGTCGGGGCGAGCTCGGTCGCAACCGGCGGGAGGGCGACGCTCGGCAAGGGCTCACTTGCCGCGGTCTCGGTCGTGGCGCTCGGCGGCGCCAGGACGACGGGCGGGGCCGCAACGGCCGGCAGCGGCGGCACGACGACGGTGTCGGCAGCGGGCGGCGCAACGCTCGGCTCCGCGG
>DASUGE010000219.1:0-5896 GCA_036274215.1 Polyangiaceae bacterium
GAGCGCGCCGCCGAGCGCGAGCCCGAGCCCGGCACCGACGACGCCCGCGACGCCGAGCCCAACGCAGCCAAGGCTTGCGGCGAGCGTTGCGACTGCCGTGGCCGTGAGCGCGTCCGCCGTGCCGACCCGAGCGCGGGCCGCGCGTACCCCGAGCCACAAGCCGGACGGTAGCCCGACCACGAGGCACACCGCCGTGCACAGCGAGACGAGCGGAGCGCCGGCGCAAGCGGGGAAGAACCTTCGGAGCAACAAGCCGAACACGAGCGGCAGCGTGCCCGCGATGAGGCCGACCGATACGGCGCCGTAGCCGCTACGATCGCGCCAGCGCAGGTAGAGCGTGATGCCGAGCAAGAGCGCGCCGCAGCCCGCGCAGCCGAGACACGCGCCCGTTTGGAGGGCACACAACGCCGACATCGGCATCAAATACCAGCCGACGCGAGCCGCCGCTCGCAGGCGCCCTCGCTCGTAAGCGCGCAGCGCGCCGTTTCGTAGCTCATCACGAGTCAGCATGGAGGCTCCTCCAGAGATCGCGCAGTCGAAGAAGAACGCGCTGCTTGCGTTTACGGGCTTTGGGGGTGGCTGGGCCGTCCGCAACGCCGCGAGCGCCGAGGCCGAGTGCTTCGCGATCCCCCGCCGTGAGGTTGCCGACGAGCTCGGAGAGAGCGCGCGCGAGCTCGCGTTCGAGGAGAGCACCCTCCGGCGAGGCCGTGGTGTCGACCTGACTCTCGAGCACCTCGCTGGCGTCTACCTCGCGCCTGCGTTGCAAGCGCTTGCGGTGAGTCATGATCTCGTAGGAAGCGATCCCGAATGCCCACGAAAGGCCGTCACGGCTCCGGTCGAAGTCGGCGATCCGCGAGCAGATCCGGTAGAAGACTTCCTGGGCGACGTCCTCGGCGTCCGCCGACTTTCCGACGCCCCGCTCCGCGAACGAGAGGATGATGGGCCAGAGCTCGTCGATGAGCGCATCGCAGGCGGTGCGATCGCCGTCGGAGAGCCGAACCAATGCCTCGTGGATCGCTCGTCGCCGCTCGGCGCCCGTGTCGCTGATGGTCGCTCCTCTGGTTCCGAGAGACGTACTACACCGGAGATCGTGGGATGAAGAGATTCCGCTAGTCGCTGCCCGCGCGCGCGTAGAAATCGTCCTTGTTGTCGGTCGTGATGCGGCTGCTGGCGCCGATAGCCGCCTTCAACTGGGCTTCACGGGCCGGATTGGACGCGGCGCCGCGCAGCTTGGTGATGGCCTCTGCCAGGAGCGCTTTGCCTTCCGCCCCACCCATGTAGTGGAGCCGCAGGCGCCCTCCCGTTCCCTCGGCGAAGGGCTCCATCTCGAGCTTGAACGATGCCCACGGGCAGCAACGGTGCTCGTCGTAGGCGAAGCGCGCCAGCTCGAGCAGGAGCGTCTCCTTGCCGACGTAGTCGAAAACGAAGCCTTCAGAGACCTCGTGCATCGCGTCGGGTCGGCGAAAGAGCAGGTCCATGCCGAGCGCGACGTGCGCCTCGAGCTCCTCTTTGGTGAAGACGCGCGGGTTGCAAGCGATGGGGATGTGCTGAGCCATGCACCAATAGGCACGAGTCTTCGCGCCGTGACACTTCGGGCTCGGATTGGGGCTATTCGCCGCCCGGCGAGCCCCAAAATGCGTACGAAAAGACGTGCCGCGCCCGCGAGCAGCGGACGTGGCGCCGCGCTACGCTCGGGGCGATGCCCAACGAGTCAGTGCTGAAGACGGCCGCCGCGGACTGGGCCGGCACCCGCGGCGAGAAGTGGCGTGCCGAGCTCACGCGCATGGAGGCCATGCTCGCTCCCGTCGACGAGCCTCTCCTCTCGGCGCTGCGTCTCGACGCGCCGCTCCGGATCGCCGACGTCGGCTGCGGGGGAGGGGGAACGGCGTTCGCGATCCAGCGTCGCGCGCCGGCAGGAAGCGTCGTGCATGGGTTCGATCTGTCGCCTGCGCTCGTCGAGGCAGCGCGCGAGCGCGCGTCGGCGGTGCAAGGCGGCCCGACCTTCGAGGTCCTCGACGTCGCGAACGCCGCGCCGCCACGCCCGCCCTACGATCGTCTGGCTTCACGCTTCGGCACGATGTTCTTCGACGACCCACCCGCGGCGTTCAAGAACCTCGCGGCCTGGCTCGCCCCCGGTGGTCGGCTCGCCTTCGCAGTGTGGGGCTTTCCCAGCGACAACACCTGGATCACCACGGTGCGCGACGCCGTGGCGGAAATCGTGGAGGTGCCGCGCGCCGATCTCAAGGCGCCGAACCTCTTCCGGTACGGCGACGTGTCGCTTTTGCTCGCGCTGCTCCGCGACGCCGGTCTCGTCGAGCTCGAGGTACGCGACTGGCAAGGCGCTTTGCCGATGGGCGGCGGGCTCCCCGCGGCGGAGGCGGCCGCGTTCGCGCTCAATGCGTTCAGCGCGTTCGCCGATCTCTTGGCGGCGGCTGGAGGTGACGCCCGAAGCCGCGCGCAGCGGGTGCTCTCCGAGCGTTTTGCACCGCACGAATCCGACGGCGCGGTGCGCATGATTGCCACCGTTCACATCGTGACGGCTGCTCGCTCGGCGTAGTCCATGACAGCTCGGCTGGCATTCTTCAGGGTGATCGGCGCGAGCAGAATGAGCGGCAAAATGCGCCTCCGGGCGTGAGTTTGTTCGCCTTGACGCTTCTTGGGTCGAGGGGTACGCGCACGAACAATGGCGCTGTCGAGCATGACTCGTGATGCACGTCGCACGTCGCTCGCGCGACCGCGGCGTCGTTCCTTCGCCCACGCCCTGACGCTCTCGACGACGCTCATTGCGTGCAGCGGCAGCGAATCGACGCCCGGTGGGAACCAAGCGGGCACGGGAACGGGAGCCACCGGCGGCGGCGCCGGCGCGACCGCTGCGGGTGGCGCGGGCGGGAGCTCGGGCAGCGCGGCAGGGCACGCCGGCGCCGCCACGACGATGGGCGGCTCGGGCGGTAGCGCGGCGGGAGCGGGCGGAACGGGCGGAACGGGCGGTGCCGCAGCAGGCGCCGGCGGCTCGGGTGCTGGTGCCGGCGCCGGCGGTGGCGGCGCCGGGCAAGCGGGCAGCGGCGGAAGCGGCGGCGCGCAGAGCGGCGGAGCGGGCGGCGTGGCCGAAGGTGGCCGCGGCGGGATGAGCGGCGGGAACGGCGGTGCTACCGGCGGCAGCGGAAACGCGACCGGCTGCACGCGGGAGCTCCTGCAGATGACGCTCGACGGCTATTTCACGGCGCTCGCGGCGCACGACAAGTCGACGCTGCCGCTCGCCGACACGGTGAAGTTCACGGAGAACGGCGACGCGATGGAGCTCGGCTCGGCAGGCCTTTGGAAGACGGCCGGGCAGGTCAAATACCAGCAGACTGCGCTCGACACCGAAAAGTGCATGACGGCCTCGCACGCGGTCGTGCCGGACGGGACCATGGACATCCCGCTCGCGCTCCGCCTGCGGCTCGTGAACGGGAAGCTCACGGAGATCGAGCACATCGCCATCCACCAGGGCGACTACAGCGTGGCCTCGAACACGAACGCGATGATCTCCGCCGACATGACCGTCAACTGGAACGATCCGGCCCCCGAAGGTCAGCAAAATTCGTACGAAGAGCTGACGAAGTGGATGGACAAGTACTACCGCGCGTTCCCGCAGGGGGTCTGCAACACGGCGAGCGGCTGCAAGCGCCTCGAGAACGGCGGGGGCAACTTCGATTGCGCGACGGGCGCGGGCTGCATGTCCGGCGACCCCACGGGGAGCCCGAAGCTCGACCCGCGCCTGATCCTCGCCGACGACGAGCGTGGCATCGGCGTCGGCTTCACGATGTTCACGGGCGGGTACACGGACATGCACATGTTCAAGATGTACGGCGGCAAGGTGTACGCCGTGCACGCCATCCTCGGGTCCGCCGGCAGCTCGGGCTGGGACTGAGCGCCGCCGGGCGCGTTCAGCGCCCGCGCGGCTTCTCGGGTTCCTCGACCATCGCGCGCAAGCGCTCGATGGCACGGTCCCAGCTCGCGGACACGCCGTCGAGGAACGTGCGCGCGTCGTCGAGGCGCTCGGGCTCGAGCGCGTAGAGCACCTCGCGACCGCGCTTCTCGTGACGGACGAGGCCGGCTCCCTCGAGCACCTGAAGGTGCTTCACGATGGCCTGTCGCGTCACCTTCGCGCCCTGCGAGAGCGCGGTGGCGGACAGGGCCCCGCCGGAGCCGAGCCTCGTCACGACCGACAGCCGCGTCCCGTCGCCGAGCGCGAAGAAAACCTCGGCTGCCGCGCGTTCACGCCCCATCCACGTACTTTCGAAGGTTCTCCGCTTGGGCGGCCCAGCCTCCGCTGTTCATGCGGAACGCCCGGGCGCGCCGGTGTGCCGGGACGCGCTCGAACCCCGACTCGACGATCGTGAGCGCCGTGCCCTCGGCGACGGGCTCGAGTCGGAACTCGACGAGCGTCGTGGGCTCGTGCTCCGGATCGGCTTCGGCGTCGATTCCGAACGGGATCCAACGGAAGCTGAAGTAGCGCTCCGGCTCCATGCGGTCGACGGTGAAGAGCGTCAGGTTCCCTTCGGGCACCCGCAGCTTCGACGGCGTGATGCCCGAGCTCTTCTGCGCCTCCATGATGGCGTTCTCGTCGAGCTTCCGCTCGAACGTGCCTTTCATCACCTTGCCGGGCGTGAACGTTCCCTCGAGCCTGAACCCGAACCACCGCCCGAACTCTTCTGCATCGGCGATCGCTCGCCAGACGCGGCCCTGAGGGGCGCGTAGCGTCACGCGCTTCTCGATCCGGTCGGCGGTCATGGTCGTGTTGGTTTCCGTGGTGCTCATGATGATTTGCAACCTCCTGGTTGCACTATACGTCCCGGCCGGCGGAGTGCAACCAAAAAGTTGCACATTTCTCGAGCGGGGAGATTGGCCACAGATGGCTGCGTTTGGGCCGTTTCCGTCAAGTCGACCCGCTGTCGAGGAACGCGAGTCGCTCGTCGGTGCGGGAGGGAGCGATCTCGATGACCTCCGCCCTCACGACGCGCTCGGCGACGAAGGGATCGCCTTGGATGCGCTCCTCGAGCGCGTCGCGCGTGATGCCGCGCGCGACGACGGCGCCGCCCCCCGAAGGCTTCAGGCTGCCGACGAGCGCGAAGACCCCGTCGTCGAAGCCGCGTTTGATCCAGGCGTTGTGCCCATCCATGTGCTTCGCCGCCTGCGCCTTGTTGTCGGAGAACTTCAACAGCACCAAGAACATGTCGGAGCTCCTTCGAGTCAGCGGCGTCGCCGCGGTTTGAGTTGATCCTTCACCCAACGATGAATCCGCTCCACCTCGGTCGCGATGAACGCATCGTCCTTGAAGGCGCTCGCGAGAGTGGCGACGCCTTGGCTCATGGCGAGGAGGTGCATGGCGAGCTCGTCTGCGTCGCTCCCGCGTCCGAGTAACGTGAATTGTCGCGCGAGCCAGCTGCGAAACAGCGTAAAAAGCCGGTTTGCGTCGGGCCTCGACGGGTGACCGAGCTTGGTGAGCTCGCTGCAGAGGGTACCGACGGGGCAGCCGTAACGTTTGATGTCGGCGCGATTGGCGAGCAGGATGTCGATGAAGCTCCGAACGCGCGCTTCGGGCGTCTTGCCCGCGAGCTCCCAGCGCTCGAGCATCTCGCGCGTCTGCGCGAGGCGGACGGAGATCACGGCATCGAGGATCGCGTCCTTCGTCTTGAAGTGGTGGTAGAAATTCCCGCGCGAGATCGCCACGGCGGCGGCGATGTCCGCGAACGACGTGTGCTCGTAGCCACGTCGATAGAAGAGCTCGTCCGCGGCGCGAACGATCTGCTCGCGCGTCGTCTGTTCCAGCATCGCGCCGACTGCTTCCGGTGGCCGAGCCCGAGCGGCACGGCGTGCAGCGACGATTAGGACAATTGTCCTAATCGGTCAAGCG
>DASUGE010000220.1:0-2353 GCA_036274215.1 Polyangiaceae bacterium
CGGCCAACCCTTCTCAGCAAGCGATGGCCGCGACGGCGGCAGTGGCACCTCGTCCGTCTCAGCAGCCGGATGTCCGTGCCACGGCTCCGGCGACCCCACAGGCCCACAACGCCATGGTGACGTGCCCGCAATGCGGGCACAGCAACGTGCAGGGAAACCGGTTCTGCGCGTCGTGCGGTTACAACCTTTCGGCGCTTTCGGGCGCTCAGCAGGTGCCCTCCGCCACGGCACCCGTGGCTCCGGCGGCGGGCGGCGGCGCACGCCCGATCATGCTCACGGCACTGCGCGCGGACGGCACGGAAGCCGGGAACTTCCGCTTGCCCGACGGCCCGAGCATCACCGTCGGCCGCGACACCGGCTCGATCTTCGCTGGCGACAGCTACCTCTCACCGCGTCACGCCACGTTCAACCGCCGTGGCGCGCAGCTCTCCATCCGCGACGAAAGCTCGCTCAACGGCGTGTACCTGAAGCTCAAGCCGCAGGAGCCGAATCGTCTCGAATACGGGGACGTCTTCCGCATCGGCCAGGAGATCATTCGCTTCGAGGAGCTTCGCGGTCAGGGCCCGTCCGCCGACGGCGTCGAGCGCTTCGGCAGCCCGGGCAAGGGCTACATCGGGCGTCTCGCGCTCGTCATCGGTCGCGACACGACCGGCAACGCGTTCCCCATTCCGGAGCGCGGCATCCACTGCGGCCGCGAGCGCGGCGACATCCTGTTCTCGGAGGACGGCTACGTCTCGGGCCTGCACTGCCAGGTCTCGCGTGGCGCCGACGGCCAGGTGTACCTCACCGATCTCGGCAGCTCGAACGGCAGCTTCATTCGCCTGCGCGCCGAGCGAAACATCGCGAGCGGCGACATCCTGCTGATGGGTCAGCAGCTGTTCCGCATCGACCTGTGAGCGGGCGCAGCCCTGCCGCCCACCCTACGCGCGCGGGAGGCAGGTCACGATGAGCAGCATGCGTCCCACGATTCGAGTCGTCGCCGCCGTCATCGAGCGCGACGGCCGCTACCTCATCACGCAGCGCCGCGCGACGGCGGTGCTCCCGCTTTTGTGGGAGTTCCCGGGCGGCCGCGTCGAAACCGGAGAGACGGACGCGACGGCGCTCAAGCGCGAGCTCGCGCACCGGCTCGGCGTGACGATCGAGCCCGGCCAGCTCATCAGCTTCGTGACGCACCCGTACGAGAAGTACGCCGTCGATCTCTACCTGTATGAATGCACGCTGCTCGGCGGCGAGCCGCGCCTCGTGAACGTCGCGGATTTTCGGTGGGTGAAGAGCGCGGAGTTCGAGCGTTACCCGTTCACGCCGGCCGACGAGCTCTCGATGAGCAAGCTCCTCGGCATGTGAGCCGCAACCGGCGGCGCGGGCGACCGATGCGCTCGGCGTGTGGAGCCCAGGGCTTCGGCGATTTCACGGCTTTCTCTGCCGCGCGTGCGACCTCTTTTCGCCGCCGTCGTGCGCGGCGTGCGGCGGTCCCCGCGCCGGCGCGCCTCCGTTCTGTCGCACGTGCGGCTCGCCCGCGCTCGCCATGCCCGGCTCGCTCGACGGCGTGCCGCTGATCGTCGCGGGCAGTTATGCCCCACCGCTCGCTCCCGCGATCCGGCGCCTGAAGTTCGAGGGGCACGCCGAGCTCGCGCGCCCGCTCGCCTTGCTGCTCGCGCCGCGCCTCGAGGTGCTCGGCATCAGCCGCGATTCGAGCTTCGTCCCCGTTCCGCTTCACCCGGCCCGCCTCGCGGAGCGCGGCTACAACCAAGCAGCCTTGCTCGCGAGCGCGCTCGCTGCCGCGAGCGGTGGTCACGTCGTCCCGCGCGCGCTCGGCCGGTCGCGAAGAACGGACCAGCAGGCGCGGCTCGGACGGCGCGAACGCACCGCCAACGTGAACGATGCTTTCGTCGCGCGAGCCGGCCTCGTGCCGCAGCGCGCCGTCCTGGTCGACGACGTGGTCACGACGGGGGCGACGGCGCTCGCCTGCCTGAAAACGTTGCAACTGGCTGGAGCGAAGGTGTTGGCGGTCGTCGCATTGGCTCGCGCGGACGCGTCCGGGTGGTGATATCGTCGCCCGAACTCATGAGCGACTCCCCGGACGACGCGAGCCGCTGGTCGTGGGTCACGCGCGACGGCAACGTCACGAGCGGTGCGAAGGGCGAGCTGATGTTGGCCCTGCGCAGCGAGCAGGTGCTGCCCACGACTCTCGTGTGGCGTCCCACCTGGGCCGAGTGGCTGCCGGCAACGCGCATCACCGAGCTCCGTGGTGTGCTCCCCGCCGATCTGGCTCAGCCGGCGCAGGCGCCTCGCCGTTCCGCAACGCAGCTGACCCCGCCGCCGTTGCCCGCACCGGGAGCGCCCGCGCCCGCCG
>DASUGE010000221.1:0-5246 GCA_036274215.1 Polyangiaceae bacterium
CGAGATGCTTCTCACCCGCTATCAGGCCTCAGGCGTCTTGAACGACGCGCGTCTCGCGGAAAACCTCGCCAGCCGTCTCCAGGAGCGCGGGGGGTCGCGCCGAGCCATCGTCGAGAAGCTCCGGCGCCGCGGCATCACGAGCGGCGTCGCGCAGGCAGCCGTCGTCACCTCCGCGCAGAGCGAGCTCGAAGCGGCGCGCGCTTACGTACGGCGCCGAAGGCTCGGCCCGTTCCGCCCCGAAGCGGAGCGACAGGAGAATCGGCGCCGCGATTTGGCGGCCCTCGCCCGCACCGGCTTCGATCACGAGACGGCGATTCGCGCGCTCGGCTACGGGTCGGACGAGGACTTCTGACGGCGGCTCGCGCGAGTGTACGGCCGCGTGACCCTCGTGCGCTGAGCGCTACTTGAACACGGAGGGGCATGCCGCGGCGCCGTAGCCGCGCAGGATCTCGTGCAACACCTGGCTATTCGGGTCGTAGACGAGGCACTGGCCCGTCTCGACGGTCGTCTTCAGCCCGGCTGACTTGCTCGACATCACGAACGTCCCCGCGTTCACGAGCAACTGTGGCCCGGGCGTTCGGTGCGTGAGCGCGAGGTCGAGCTCGTCGTCGAGGAGGAGCGCGACGTTCCCCGAAGCGGCTTCCGGAATGGACCCGGCGGACGGACCTGGCAAAAGCTCGAAGCTCACGACGTCGTCGCTGGCGAAAGACTGCAGGTTCTCGATCTTGTCGGCGACGCTCTTCAACGCAAAGGTGAGGTCGAGCGAGAAACCTGGATCGGCGACTATGTCGAAGGCGCCGCCCGCCACCCAGTCGACGTCGAATCCGACGCTGCCGGCCCTCGCGCCGTTCGAGCTTTCGCCCAAGTCGGCGCGAATGAGCGTGTCATCGCCGTGTTTCACGCTCGCGAGCTCCCTCTCCTCCGCCGGCGACGAGCGCCAGATCGCGAAATGGTCCGTCTCGCGCATGTAATCGAAGCCGATCGAGCTCGCCGGCACGTCGATCGACACGCTGTCGTTGGGCGGCACCGCCGGCGTGACGTGGCGCTGGAGCATGGCCTCGACGAACGTCTTGAACGAGAGCGCGAAGCTCGCGGCGCCGAGCTCGAAGCTTCCGGAGACGTGCCGCGTAGCGGCATCGACCGTACCGCGAAAGAATGCGTCGCTCGCCTCGCTCTCGAGCCGAACGTGCTTGTCGTCGTCGGTGAAGCCGACGCCCAGCCCGCCGTTCAGCGTGACGTCGAGCGTGACGTGGTTCGGGTCTTCGGCGCTGAGCGTCAGGCTCGGTGTCCCGTAGGAATCGCCGTCGAACGCGACGTTCGACCCCTGCTCCGCGGCGTATTTCACGACTTGGCCCACGTCGAAGCTCGCGCTGAGCCATTGCGGCCCGGTTTTCAGCACGAATGGCGTCGCCTGCGCCGAGCCGATGGTCGGCGTGATCGTGAGCCGCGTCGCGGCCGGGCCGTCGCAGCCGTCGAACGCCACCTCGAAGGTGACCGGGTGCTCGGCGAGATCCTGCGCGCAGTCCGCCGCTTGCTCCTTCGCCCACTCCGGATCCGCTTCGAGGTCGTCCGCATCCGGCGCGCAGTACACCTCGCTCTCGAGGGCGTAGCGGATGGTGGGGCCTACGCTGTCGAGCGCATTGCCCGCGGCGAGCACCTTCTGTGACAGCCAATCAACGAGGTCGTCGACCTCTTTCGTCGCGTCGTCCACGAACACGGGCGGCTCGTGATTGTCCCCGAGCGCGAGCGCGCGTCCCACGAGCGCCGAGCCCTCGACGAACGCCGTGGCCGAGATCGCACCCTTGAGCGCGCCGGCGAGGTTCGCCGTGGTTACGCGGAGGGCATCGTCCGGCCCGAGCCCGCACGCGCCGGCGAGAGAGGTCCCGCCCGAGCCGCCTTTCGCCTGCGAGCCCCCCGAGCCGCCTGAGGCGCGCGTCCCGCTCGAGCCCCCGGAGCCGCCGCGTGCCCCCGAGCCACCCGAAGTGCCGCCCGCGCCGGGCACATCATCGTCGTCGTCGTCCGAGGCAACGCCCGAGCTCGAGCCCGAGCAACCCGTTGCGGCCGACAGCGAGAGCCCCACCGTCGCGATCAGAAGAAAGCGATTAAGCACCAAGTCCTCCAAAACGTAATTATCGCAGAACGGCGAGCGCGCCGCAGGCCCGCTCGGGAACCGCGGGGAAATTCGCACGAATTTCGCGTGATGATTCACCCGCCGAGACGGGCGCCGCCGTCGCGCCGCCGTTCAGCAGCGCTTGCCGAGCGAGAGCTCGACGCTCGCGGCGCCGCCGGTGCGCCGGAGCACGCCGCAGCTGCAGCTCGGCTCGTCGGGGCACGGCGGCGACGAGAGCGTGAACGTGTACGTCTCAGGCTCGCCCTCGACGTTGGTGCCCGTGGCAGGCCCGAGCGAGATCACCTCTTTGTCCGTATCCACGTTCAACGCCTCGCTCACCCAATCATGGTTCGTCGGCTCGCCATGCAGGACGATATCGCCCCGGCTGGTGAGCTCGAGCTCCAAGCAGTCGGTCGCCGCGAGTGTATAGTGCGTCGCGGCGCTCAACGCTTCGTCGACGGTGAGCGTCCCGTTCGAGACGCAGCCGTCGGGGGAGAGCAGCGTGACGAGCGTGAGGTCGACGTCGACCTCGAAGCTCGTGTACGGCCAATGCGCTCGCAGCTCGGTCGTGTCGTCGGTCGGCTTGCTGACGACCAGGGTTCCCGAGCTCGCGTCGTCGCTGCACCCGAGGGTGAAGGCGCCGAGCGCGAGGAGGCCGCCCCACCGGCCACGGGAGCCGAGCACGGCCCTACTTCTTGAGACCCTGGCGGCGGCCGCGATTCTTCGCGGCCAGCTTCGCCTTGTAGCGCACCGAGCGCTTGCGGTTCGTCTTGCGGGGCTTGTTGCGCGTGGCGAGGTACATGGCGTTTCGGGGCGATGCCTAACACGTGCCCCCGGAGCTGGCCAGAAGGGGCCGTTCCCGAGCGCCCCCCACCCCCGGATCGCCCAAAAGTTGGCCCTTTGGAGCGCGAGGGCGAAGGTCGGACCCTGCGCCAGCGATGTGAGCTCTGCGCGGCCCTCGGGGCCGATTCCTCACGCGGCCACCACCCCAAGCTCATCGGCGTCGCCGTCGGGCCGCGCGACGTGCTGCTGTGCACTGACCACGCCTTGTTCGCGCTGGACTCCGACGTCGCGAGCGTCGAGGAGCTGTGCGAGGTGTACGAGTTCGTCGCTTCGGTCGAGCCGCCGGCGGACGATCCGGCAACGGCCGCGACCGTGCTGCGTGGCGCGGGCCATGCGCGCTCGGCGCAGGGCGCGCCGCGTAGCGCTCTTTAGAGCACGGCGGTGCCGCACTAACGCGAGGCAGGTGCCGGCGCGCGTGCCCCGCGGACGCGCCCATCGTCGCTCGGCCGGTACAGCGCGCCCTCGGGATCGCGTTGTGGCGGCGTGTCGCGCTGCTGCGCTTCTACCTTCTTGGCGGAGAGCTTGTCCGCGATGCCCGGCATGAACTTCGCGGTGAGGGTGTTCACGGTGGCCATCGCTCCCACCTTCTTGTCGCGCGTCCATTGCGTGGCGGCGTGGAGGATGGCGGCGGCCACGCGCTCCGGGTCGATCATCGGATCGGGCAGCTTGGGCTCGCGGTGGAGATAGTTTTTCGCGTGCTCGGGATAGGGCGTATCGACCGCGGTCGGTTGAATCAGCGTGATCGCGATGGGCGCCTTGTCGACTTCCTCGATCTCGACGCGCAGCGCGTCCGTGAAGCCTTTGACGGCGTGCTTCGAGGCGGAATACGTGCCTTGAAGCGGCGCGACGGCCTCCGACACCTCGCTGCCGACGTTGATGAGCGCGCCGCCGTGACCCTGCTTCAGGTAGCGGAGCGCCGTCAGCGAGCCGTGCACGACGCCCCAGAAGTTCACGTCGAAGAGCCGCCGCTGGTCCTCGAGACTCACCTCGTCGAGCCGCCCGTAGATCGACACCCCGGCGTTGTTGACCCAGGTATCGATGCGCCCGTATTCGCGAATCGCCACTTCGGCGACGTGCTCCACCGCGGCTGCGTCCGAGACGTCGCACTCGACGGCGACCGCGCGTTTGCCCTTGGCGCCGAGCTCGCGGACGATCCTCGAGAGCACGTCCGCGCTTCGCGCAGCAATGACGACATTCGCGCCCGCGTCCGCCGCGGCGAGCGCCGTCGCGAGCCCGATGCCGCTCGATGCGCCCGTGATCACCATCACCTGTTCGTTCAGGGGTCGCAGTGAAATGGCCATGGTGTCTCGAGCCAGCACCTTCCATACCAACTGCGGCTGCGACGGAGCCGCTCCTCGCGGGATTCCTGCGCTCCCAAAGCGCCGCAACGAGGCGACTCTCCCCGTGCGATGGCCCGTCTCGAGCCTGGTCGGCGACGCCCCCGGCTGATGCGTGGCTAAATGACGCAACCCCGCGTGAAACGCCGGCGCCCGCGCCGTGCGTCGGGGCTGGCGCGAGCCCCGCCACCCGACGTTTCGGCCAGTGAATTTTCGCCGGTTGATTTCCCCCGGGAGGAGCCGTGAAACTCGGGCAAACGAGGTGAGCGCCCGCATGTCGTCTTCTCCGAATGGCCGCCGTTACTGCCTGATCGCTCCCTGCCGGGACGAAGCCGAGTTCGCGCGCCGCACGCTCGATTCGCTCGTCGCGCAGACGGAGCCACCGGCGCTGCTCGTGGTCGTGGACGACGGCTCCACCGACGCGACCCCGCAGATCCTCGAGGAGTACGCGCAGAAGCATGCGTGGATCAAGATCATCCGGCGCGCCAACCGCGGCGCGCGCGCGGTGGGCCCTGGCGTCATCGAAGCGTTCAACACCGGCTTCGCCTCGATCAATCCGAAGGACTTCGACTACGTCTGCAAGATCGACCTCGATCTCGAGCTACCCGTTCGCTACTTCGAGCTCATGATGGACTGGATGGAGCGCGAGCCGCGGCTCGGCACGTGCTCCGGCAAGGCTTATTTCCCGGGGCCGAGCAACGTCACAAAGACGTTCGACGGGGAGCTCATCCCGGAGGTCGGCGGCGACGAAATGTCCGTCGGCATGATCAAGTTCTACCGCACGGAGTGCTTCCTCGAGATCGGCGGCTTCGTGTCGCAAGTGATGTGGGACGGCATCGACTGCCACCGCTGTCGCATGCTCGGCTGGATCGCGAGCTCGAAGGACTTGCCCGAGATCCGCTTCCTTCACCTCCGCCCCATGGGCTCGAGCCACAAGGGCATTCTGACGGGCCGCG
>DASUGE010000222.1:0-4304 GCA_036274215.1 Polyangiaceae bacterium
GGCACCGAGCGCGAGCGCCGCGCCGAACATCGAAAAGTCGGTGCTCGCGCCGGCCGGCAGCCGGAGCTGGGAGCTCGGCGGGCAAACGCTCGCGGCACCGCCCGGCTACGTCTTCAACCAGGCGGTGCGGGGTCGCTTCCTCGACGCCGACGAAGCCGTCACCTGGCTCGAAGCCGACGCCACCGACGCGGGGCCGCGCGCGCTCGGGGCGCTCTGGGTGTTTCCGAGCGCTGGTGAGCCGCGCAAGCTGGTCGAGCTCCCCGGCTTCGTGCCGGCCGGCCCCGGCTGCAAGAACACCGCGACACTCGCGCGTACCGGCCCCAAGACGGTGACGCTCGACGTCCGCGGCGAATGCCAGGGCGCGCTGATCGCTCGCGCACCCGTGGGCGCGCTCGTCGTCGTCGCGCCGGATGCCGAGACGCCGGAGCGCATGAGCCTTCGCGTCGCGGGGCCGGCACCAGGCGAGACGCTCGAGCTCGTGACGACGACGAACGATCGCGACGGCGACGGTCGCGACGACGTATCGGTCGAGGTGCGCGTCGGAAAGAGCGGGGGACCGAGCCTCGGCGCGCCGTTCGTCTGGTTCGATCGACCGGCGGGACAGTCGCGCGACAGCGCGGAGCCCGGCCGAACGCTGCTCCGCGCCGCACAGCGCGAGGCGGGGCGCGCCAAAGTGAAGAAGGTCGCGGGTGATGTCGTCGAAAACGTCGGGATCCTGCGACGCCTGATGGCGGCCAGCTGCGCGGAGGGCGCGACGCCGCGCGTGCTCGACGCGGACGCGAATCCCCTCGCCTGCGGCTCGCTCGCAGGCGTCGTGGACGCGCTCGCAACGGCCGAGGTCACGGCCGAGCTCGCGCGCGGTCGCGTGCTCGAGGCGTTCGGCGCGCTCACTCGCGACGGCTGGTACTTCGGCAAGACGTCGGACAGCGTCCGGCAGAAGCTCGAGCGCCAGCTCTTCGACGCCGTGACGCCCGCGACCGCGGTGGTGAAGACGCTCGAGCCGCGGCCACTCCTCGAGCGCCCGCCACGCATGAGTCCGCTCGCCTTCGAGACGGGCGGCGGGCTTTTCGTGCTCACCGCGGGCGGTTTCGTGCGGACGCGGCCGGACGGCTCGTCACCGGAGCCGCTGCCACCGGGACCCGCGCGTTCCCTGGTCGTGCTCGCCGCGCCCGGCCAACGCTTCTCGGGCCCCATCTACTCGTGCGACCGCTCCGAAGTGATGCTCGGACTCGAGGGAGCCGCGCCGCTCGTCACGAGTCTCCTCTCGCCGCGGCCGGGAGCGTGCGGCCACGCGCCGTTCTTCGCGACCGACGTGCCCCCGATCCTGTCCGCGGGCGGAGGCAACGTTTCCGCCATCGTGGGCGGCACGGCCGTAGGCCAGGCCGACACCGGCGCGCCCCCGCCCGGCTCCGCCCGCTCCCCGAACGGTCGCTACGTTGTCGTGCCCACGGCGTACGGCCTTCTCGTCGACGGGCCGTCGCACAAGCTAGTGAACCTCGGCACGGCGGTGCCGCACCCGCTCGCGCTCACCGACTGCGTCGTGGATGACTCGGGCAACGCCGCAGCGTGCGTGCACAAGGGCCAGGCGTTGTTGGTGCGCGTAGGCGCGGACGCGGGCGGCTGAAATGAAGCAGTCGAAGCGCGACGGCGGGCGAAGCCCGCCCGCGACGACATGCGAGGCGACTCCGCCCCCCAGAAAGAAACCTACTTGCCCTTCGTGCGCTCGAGGTACGAGCGCGTGCGCGTGTCGACCTTGATCCAGTCGCCTTCGTTGATGAAGATCGGCACGGGGACGTTCGCGCCCGTCGAGATCTTGGCGGGCTTGGTCACGTTGGTGGCCGTGTCGCCGCGCACGCCGGGCTCGGTCTCCACGATCTGGACGGTGATGTGCGGCGGGAGCGAGATGCTCACCGGATTGCCGTTGTAGATCGTGATGGTCACGTCGATGCCGTCGATCATGAAGCCCGCGTCGTCGCCGACGACGTCCTTGTGGACGCTCACCTGGTCGCCGGTCTGCGAGTTCATGAACACGAACATGTCGCCTTCCGGGTAGATGTACTGGAGCGTCCGGTCCTCGACGTCTGCCCCCTCCAGGCGCTCGCTCGAGCGGATGTTGCGCTCGATGGTGCTCCCGGTGAGCATGTTCTTCATCTTGGTACGCGTGAAGGCCTGCCCCTTGCCCGGCTTCACGAATTGAAAATCGACCACGACGTACGGCTGGCCGTCCATCATGATCTTCAAGCCTTTTCGGATATCGCTCGTGTCCATCGTGGTCTTTCCGCCCCGCCATCTACATCAAAGCCGGGTGATTGGCGAGCCTTGCCCTCGAACGGCCGAGGCGATAGGTCGAACGGGCCGAAAGTAGCGCCATGGACGAGTACGAGCTCGAGGAGATCAAGCGCGAGATCGTCGAGAGCCGATCGCTCTCGATCAAGACCAACAACCTGGTCAATGCCCTCGCCTCCGACGTGAAGAGCATCGCCAAGCGGCACCAGATGCAGGAGCGCCGCCTGATCGTGAACACCACGACGGCCTACGTCCTCACCATCGCGGTCATCCTCGGCTTCGTGAAGCTCCTGTGGGATCTGCGTCTCGACACGGTGCGCTCGGAGACGCGCGCCGCGGAGGAGCGGGCAGCGACCCTCGAGAAGCAGCTCAAGTCGCTCACGGCGCGCGACGAAGGCGTGATCCGCGCGCGGCGGCAGGCGTCCGCCTTTTACCAACTCATCGCGCAGAACAAGCGGCGCGAAATCATCGAGGGGTTCACCGAGGTATCGAAGGCCGATCTCACGCCCACCGAGCGCGCCACGTTCGAGACCGCCGTCGAGCGCGCCAAGGACGAGCTGTCGCTCATCGCATACCAGGCCGGGCTCGATCACGCGCGCACCGGACGCTGGCAGGAGGCGACGCAGCAGCTTCGCGAATCGCTCGCGTACAAGGGCGACGCCGCTCACTCGCCGAGCGCGACCTACGAGCTCGCGCGCGCTCTCATCGCGCTCGGCAATCAGCGCGAGGCCATTCCGATGTTACTGACGCTGTCGGAAGCATCCGCCGATCGCGAGGTGATGGACGACGCGATGTTCCTCCTCGCCCAAGCTCAGCTCGAGATCCAGGCCTACAACGACGCCAAGACCACGCTTCGCACCTTCCTACGACGCTTCCCGAAGAGCTCGCATTACCTCGAAGCGAAGGGGAAATTGGCCGAAACCGAGCTTTATCACTGATCTTAGGGTCCGCCCGGGTCGTTGTCTACCAGCCCGAAGGCGGGTGGATTCCAAAAGCCTTTGGCGTCGACGTCGTAGCTCGGACCGAGCACGACGAGCGTGTAGCCGCGACCGTTCTCGAGCTCGTCGAGCCCGGCGCGCGCCTTAACGGCGCGCCAAGTCTCGGAATACACGGGCCCTTGGTTGACGGTGATGTCCACCGTCCACAAGCGTTGCTCGGTGCCCCAAGCGTCGGACGCGAGGTCGCGCCGGGGATCGGTGGGCCTGAGCGCGCCCTCCGTGAAGTTGTCGACCAGCGTCTGCCACGATTGCACCGCGTCCTTCGGCGGTGACGCTCGCACGCCGAGACTACCCGACCCGCGCGAGGCGTGCAGCGCCTGCAGCGCGACGGCGCCGGTTGCAGTCGCTCGCCCCAAGATCGCAATTTCCGCGGTGAGCGAGCCCGTCGCCGGCGTGTAGTCCTCACCGCACACGTCCTGCTCGAGATTGTGCGTGAAGGCGGGCGCACCGAAGCAACCGTCGGCGACCTCGAGCACGCTGAAGCCCTCCGCCAGCGTGCCTTCGGGCAACCCCGGGAGCGCTCCAACGCGCAAGAGCGGCGGCTCGTTGCTCGCGCCGGCCTGGCCCTGGTCGCCGCCACCGACGCCGGCTTCCGCACCCGCGCCGGTGCCGCCTTTTCCGCTCTGCCCGCCCTGGCCGGCTCCCGTGCCGTCACCGCTTTGCCCGCCGGCAGCCGACTCGCCGCCCTGGCCGCTTTCCCCGCCCTGACCAGCGGCTGCCGAAACGATGGGGGTGGGACCGAGCGCGGGAACCGTCCGCTCCGCTTCGGCGCGCGCCACGGCCGCTTCACAGTCGAGCCCGTCGAGGAGCGAGAGATCGCCGGTGATCACGTACGGCACGACGCCGTCCTTCTTGCTGTCGATGTGCGGCAGCTCCTCGAAGGACGCGCTTTGACCGTAGGCGAGGCCGCCCTCCGGCACCGGCTCGCCCACGAGCACCGTGCTCCCGTCGCGCACCCGCGCGAAGCACCACACGACACGCTCGGCGTCGACGATGCCGTGCATCACGGTGAAGACGGAG
>DASUGE010000223.1:0-3139 GCA_036274215.1 Polyangiaceae bacterium
TTCGTCGTCTACCGCTCGACGAGCGCCTGCGGCTCATCCAGCAGGCAGCTCACGAAGCCGAGGAAGATACGCCGAAGCCAGCGCCTGTCGCCGCCTCCGCACGCTCAGCGTCCGGCCGGAAGCTGACCGTTGCGGAACTTCTCGCCGCGCGACTCACTCCCCTCCCCGGCGTCGGCCCCGTCACGCTCGATGACATGGAGAGGGCCATCGCAGAGGGCGCAAGCGGTCGTGGAAGCGTTTGACACCAACGTCGTCGTTCGCTTGCTCGTGCGCGACGATGAGGTCCAATGCCAGAGGGCGGAGCGCGCGCTCCAACAAGCGGTGGCGGCGGGCGGAGCGTGGATCTCGTCGGTCGTGATGGTCGAGACCTCGTGGGTGTTACGCGTCGCCTACAAATTTGATCGCGCGACGATTGCTGCGGCGCTTCGCCGGCTCCAGTCGTCGGAGGACATTCACTTGGAGGACGAACCAGCGGTCCTGCGCGCCCTGTCTCAGTTCGAAATAGGTCCCGCCGATTTCGCCGACTACTTCATCCTAGACGCCGCACGCGTTGCCCGCGCGTTGCCTTTGCACACGTTTGATGAGCGCTTGGCGAGAGCGGACGGCGCTATGCGAGTCCAATAGCTTTGGATTTCAGGATCGTGGCCGACAGCGCCAAGGAGACCCTGCGTCCGCTCTACGGCGCGCTGGTCGGCATCTTGGTGTCGACGAGCCCACCAGCTCCGGCCCTACTGAACGCGAATAGTCGATCGAAGCCAGCTCGACTTCCTCACACTCGTCGTCGCCCAACCTCGCCCGAGCCCCGGGCGTACGAGAGAGCTCTATCCATGCCTTCCAGCTCGCCACCAACACCGAATCCCGCCACCATCAGTCCGTCCAAACCCAAGCAGCCGACCCGAGGAAACCGGTTGACCTCACGCCCGCCCCATAGTCGCGGGCCGTAAGGCGCCGCACCCGTGCGGGGGCATCAACACATCGTCGCGGGCGCGGTCACGGCGTGAGACGACGAGCTTCTTCTGCTAGCGATGGCCCGAAACGGGAGCGCCGCCATACGGCGCGCCGTTCGTTAGAGCTTGTTCGCCGCGATGTTCGCGAGCTCGCTGCGCTCGCCCTTCGACATGACGATGTGGCCGACCATGCTCTCGCCGCGCAGGCGGTCGGAGCAGAAGGAGAGGCCGTTCGTGGAAGCGTCGACGTACGGGTTGTCGATCTGGAAGGGGTCGCCGGTGAGGACGATCTTCGTGCCCTCGCCGCAGCGGGTGACGACGGTTTTCACTTCGTGAGGGGTGAGGTTCTGGGCCTCGTCCACGATCACGAATTGCGACGGCAGGCTGCGGCCGCGGATGTAGGTGAGCGGCTCGACCTGGAGCTGGCCGCTCGCGAAGGGATCCTCGAAACCGCGCATACCCTTGCGCTTGCCGCCCGCCACCAACAAAAACTCGAGGTTGTCGTAGATGGGCTGCATCCACGGGTTGAGCTTCTGGTCGAGATCGCCAGGCAAAAAGCCGATGTCGCGTCCGAGTGGCATCACGGGACGGCTCACGAGTAGGCGCGAGAAGGCGCCCTCTTCGATGGTGCGCTTCACACCGGCGGCGAGCGCGAGCAGCGTCTTGCCGGTGCCCGCCTTGCCGATCAGCGTGACGAGGCGCACCGAGTCGTCGAGGAGGAGGTCGAGAGCGAACGCTTGCTCGCGATTGCGCGCCTTGATGCCGACGACCGGCTCGCGCGGGGTCTTGAGCGCGCGGATCTCGCCCTTGTCGCCGTGGAAGCGGCCGAGGGCCGTGCGGGGGCGCGCCGCGTCGTCGCGCAACATGACGCACACGTTGGCGTAGAGCTTCTCGCCGGGTGGCGGCGGGATGGCTCCGTCGGCGAAGAACTTGTCGAAGTCGGCGGCGCTGACGGCGAGCTCCACGATGCCGGATTCGAGGCGTTCGGCGTCGACCGCCTGGTTCTCGTAGGCTTCGGTCTTGAGCCCGAGCGCATCCGCCTGGATGCGCAGGTTCACGTCCATCGTGACGAAGATCGTCTGCTTCTCGGGCTCGGCGTCGCGCAGGAGCAGCGCCGTCGAGATGATGGCGTGATCGCCGGAGCTCGGGTTCAGCGCGATCGCGAGCTCGGGACGCTTCTCGGGCACGTAGACGCGGAGCGAGCCGCCCTCGCCCACGGGAACACCTTGCGAGAGGGACCCGCCTGCCTCACGCAGAGCGTCGAGCAGGCGGACGACCGCGCGAGCGTTGCGTCCCCGCTCGTTCGACTCGCGCTTGAACTGGTCAATCTCCTCGATCACGTAGATCGGGAGAATCAGATCATTGTCCTCGAACTTTTTGATGGCGTGCGGGTCGTGGAGCAGGACGTTCGTGTCGAGGACATACGTTTTCTTCATCGGGAAAGCCGGCGCGGCTGAGTCCCCTCTGCCGGAGCCGCCCCGCGGATACCGCCGTACGGCGCCCCCGGCAATTGAGATCGGTCGAGCGGGACCGGCCGCGCCAAAAGGGCCGGATTTTCTCTGAAGCATCGCCGCGGGTTACAGTCCGAGCGTGGTCCCCACCGCTCGGAGCTTTTGGCTCGGCGCCGCCGCGATCGCCTACGTCGGCGTGGCAGGCTCGCTCGTCGCGCGGAGCCCGGGGCCCTGGCTCGCCGCCGCGGTGTTCGTGCTCTTGGCGGTCGTCACGTGGCGCAAGACCGAGCCGCGTGCCGAGCGGGAAGCCAGCGTGGTTCGCGCGACGGTGTGGGGGCTCTCGCTCTGGGTGACGGCGCGGGTCGGGCCGCTCGGCAACGCCGCGCTCGACGCCGCCGCGAACGCCGGCATCGGCACCACCGCCGTCGCGAGCCTCGTCGCGCTCGCGCGCATCGAGGGTCCGGGCGGCATGCTCGTCGCACCACGCGCCACTCGCTCGTTCGATGCGGCGACGCTCGCCGGCTTCTTGTGGGCGATGGCGACCGCGCTGCCCCTCACCTACGCGCTGTTGCCCGGGTATCGCGTGGTGCTCGATCCGCTCGCGATCGACTACGCGACGACCAGCGCCGCGGCGGCGACGCTCATCCTCGCCGTGGCCGCGGCGTACCGGTTGCGGGTGCTCCGGCGTTTCGAGCTCGGCGTGGGCGATCGTGCCGCGGGCGCGCTCGCGCTCTCGATCAC
>DASUGE010000224.1:0-9584 GCA_036274215.1 Polyangiaceae bacterium
GCCACCAGGCTCACCGTGCCGCCGCGCACCGTTGCGTTCGCGCTCAACGTCGTCGCGCCGGCGCGCTTCCCGCTTGCCCCCCAATCGACCTCGGCGCGCCCGTTCAGACGACCCGTGACCCGCCGCGCGGTGTCGCGAAGCAGCGGACCTAGCACCGCGAGATCGACGTCGCGCGCCGTGAGCTGCAGCATGCCGGGTCGCTGGTCGTCGATGCTGAGCCCGCCGTCGCCCCAGGCGACACCGGCGCGACCCAAGACATCGACCCCGGCCGCCCCTTGCGCGATGGCGAGCGTCGCTTCGCCTTGACCGTCCACCACGCGCAGGCGGCCCGAGCCGGATCCGAGCACGTGCCGATCCACGCGGAGCTCTCTCACTTCGACGGCGCCCTTCGCCTCGAAGTGCTTCTGGTCGATGTCGAACCAGACGTTGCCGCCGATGCGACCCTCGAGCGGCACGTTGAGCAAACGCGCGACGCGGATGAGCGCGAGGTTATCGAGCTTCGCTTCGCCCGCCGCCGACCAGTCCTTGCCCAAACCGTGCGAAAACCAGCCGAAATGTCCGGTGCTCGCGAGCTCGAGCACCCGACTGTCGCCCTTCGTGTGAGCCTCGACCGAATACGTTTCCTCGGCGGCCGAATACTTGACGTGGACGCCGAGCTCGGGGGCGGGAACCTTCGGCGCGAGCGGCGCGCCGAGCACGTCGAACGAGGCGTCGAGCTCGGGCGTGCGCGGCGTGCCGGTGACGGAGAGCTCGGCGGCCACGCTTCCCTCGAGCGCGCTCGTTCCGGCGACGCCGAGCATCTTGAGCGGCCGGCGATAGGCCGTCACGCGCGCGTTCACTGGGGCGTCGAGCAACACCGGCGCGAGCTCCTTCGCGTCGAGTCGCGCGAACGCTTCGCCGCCGAGCCCGTGCTCCAAAGTCATCGCAATCCAGGGCCCCTGTGCGTCCACGAGCTCGAGCGCGAGACGGCTACCCTTCGCCGCGAAGAGCTCGCCCGCGCTGTCGATGTCGAGGCGGAGGCCCGATTTTTCGTCGTCGCGCTTCGAGATCCGAAGCTCGTGCGTCTCGAGCTCGTACGCGAACGTCGGGCTCGATTCCGGGTCGAGTCTCGTGACTTTGAGGTTGCCGAGAGCGCGCCCCGCGAGCTCGACGCCCGCCGCCGCGAGGAAGGCCTTGCCCGCGCGCTCGAGGTCTACGTGCGACAGCGCGAGCGTCGCTTCGCCGGTCATTTCTCGAAAGGCGCGCGGATCGAGCACGGAGCGCTCGAGGTGGCCGCTCGCCTCGAGCTTGGCGGTCACCATCTCGCGCACCGAAAGCTCCGCGTGCGCCGTGACGCCGTCGTCCGCGAAGTCCGCCATGGCGTTCGCTGCGATGCCTTCGAGCGGCGACACCGCGCCGCCCCGGAGCTCGACCTGAGCGTGCCCGGTGCGCGCGGCGCCCTGCTCCTCGATGTGCACGCGCCCGTCGAGACGGCCGGCGACGCCGCTCGTCGCCAGGCCGAACGAGGCGAGCAGGCGCGCGACGTCGAGATCCGTGATGGTGAGATCGACGACGCGCTTGCCGCCGCGCGCGGCGATCGTTCCGTGGACGCCGCCCTTTCCGGCCGCGAGCGCCAAATCCTCGACGCTGATGCCGGCGGGCTCGACGACCACGCGCCCGGCCGTGATCGTGGCTTCCGCATTGCCTCGACGCGAGGTGAGGCGCACGTCGCTGACGCGCGGCCCACCGCGTGGAGCAACGGACGCCGCCGCCTCCAAGGTGCCGCCGTCGGATGACGTGCCCTCGACGAGCCAGCTCTGCTCGTCGAGCGTGCCGTGGGCGCTCGTGCGGAAGCTCGCGAGGCGCACGCCGCCCGCATCGAGATTGCGCCCGCTCGCGTCGAGCGATACCGACAGCCGCCCCGGGTCTTTCACGGCGCCAGAGACGCGTGCATGAGCGACGACGGTGTCCGCGCGCACGGGTCCCGTCCGCGGCGACGTCAAGGTCGTGTCCAGCTCGGCGCTGAGTTGGCCCGCGGCGAGAGAACCGCGAGCGCGGGCCGTGGCTCTGCCTTCTGCGGCGATGCCGTAGCGCTCGAGCGCCTTCAGCTCGAGGTTTGCCGCTTGCGCCTCGAAGCCGAGCTTCCCGTCCGGCAAGAGCTCGAACGTCACGTCCGTCGCGAGGCCCGGCTCGAGCACGCGGGCGGCGCCGGTCACCTTGTTGCGCGCGTAGCTCACCTCGGCGCGCAGCGGCGGCACCACCAGCGAGCCGAGCTTGTTTTCGGGCAGCGTGCCCTCCGCGTGCAGCTCGAGCCCTTCCTTGCCGAGCGCGAGCCGCACCTTGGCATCCAGCTCGAGCGCCGTCTCGGGTGCGCTCGGCTCGAGCACACGAAGGTCGAAGTCCTCGACGTGAACGCCGAGCTCGCTTTCGACGCGCGGCGCGAGCGCGAGCGTGCCAAAGCCCGCAATTTTGGCGCTGCCGACGCTGCCCGTGAGCCGCGCTTGCATGGCGTCGAGCTTGCCGTGCGCCTCGGCGCTGGCTTCGAGCGCTGCGCGCAGCGGCCAGGCCGGAAACAGCTCGCGCATCGATTCGGGCTCGAGCCGCGTCGTGCTCGCGGCGAGCTCGAGCTCGGCGCCGCTGAGCCCCGCGCGCGCGACGAGCGGCACGCGCCCGACTTGACCGACGAGCTCGGCGCGCGTCCTGCCCGGAAACCGGAGCTCGCCGTCGAGGCGCCCCGTCGCGTCGCGCGCAAAGAGCTTGGTGATGCGTGTGTCGTTGCTCTTGAGGCCGAGCACGAGACCGGTGGACGACACTTCGAGCGCCGCGGCGAGGCGTGAGACGCGAGCGGTCACGTGCTCGAGCCCCGGCAAGTTCGTCGCAACGCTCGCGGCCTCGACCTCGATGCGCGGGAGTGACACGACGACGGGCTTGCCGGGTGGGCCCGGGCTCTTCGGCCCGCGTGTCTCGAACGCCGTTTCGAACGTGAGCCCGCCGCTCGCCGGGTCGCGCAGGAGCCAGACGGCCACGTGCTTGGCCCGCACCTCGGGTAACGCCACCCGGACCTCACGGTCGCTCAAGATCCCCCCGAGCAGCGTGACGAGCCCGAACCGGACGTCGAGCTCTTCGGCGCGAAGCACCGGCTGGCCGAGCCGGTCGGTGAGCGTCGCCCGCGACACGAAAAGCCGCGTTGGCGAGAGCACGTCGATCCGCTCGACCCGCAGCCCGGCGACCAAAAGGCTGCTCACGAGCGCGCTCGCTTCGCGAGCGACGAGCCGCCTCCCCGCGCTCGTACGCAGGTGCAAAACGACGCCGAGCGCGCACGTCAGCACGAAGACGAGCGCATACCCCGCAGCCGGAGCGGCTCGCCGAACGACCCGCAGAGCAGGGCCTCGTGCTGCGCTCATGACCTCGAGCCGAGCTTGACATGGTGCTTTTCCACCCACAAGCTCGGCGCCGGGTGTCGCCTCCGCGCGTCTCATCGCCTCGTCACGCCGTGCCGAGCGCCACCCGAACGATCGCGTGCTGGCTCTTCGCAGGGGCGGCCGCAGCGTGCGGCGCCGCCCCTCCGGCCGGGCAAGACGTCGTCACGGCGGTGAAAATCCGCGGCGGCGACTTGGCGGACGATCCGCTGCTCGAGAAGGGTCTCGCGACCCACGAGGACAACGTCCTCGACGCCGACGTGCTCGCGAAGGATCTCGAGCGGGTTCGTCGCTTCTACCGCGCGCACGGTTACTACGCCGCGACGATCCGGGCGGCGCGCGTCGTGCGCGAATCACCCCACGAGGTGCGTGTCGAGATCGACGTGCTGCCGGGCGATCCGGTGTTGATCGAGAAGATCGCCATCACGGGGCTCGACGAGCTCCCGGAAGCGCGCGCCGAGGACGCGACTCGCGCCCTGCAGCTGCGCGCCGGCGAGCCGTTCGTCGAGACCCAGCTGCATGAAGACGCGCGCGCCATCGAGCAGACGCTCGGCGACGCCAGCTACGCCTTCGCCAAAGTCGTGGAGAGCGCCGACGTCTCGATCGCGAAACGCAGCGCGCGGGTGACGTACCGATTGACGCCGGGACCCAAAGCCGTCCTCGGCGCGGTCGCGATCAACGGCCTCGGGGGGCTCGACGAAGGCGTGGTGCGTTCCACGCTGTCGCTCGATCGCGGCGAGCGCTACTCGCGCTTCGACATCGAGGCCGCCAAGCGCCGAGTCGTCGCGCTCGGAGTCTTTTCGGCCGTCGAGATCACGCCCGATCTCACCCATCCGGAAAATCACGAGGTTCCGCTGCGCGTCGACGTGACGCCCGGCGCGACGCGCTCGTTCTACCTGGGCGCCCTCGTCGAGCAGGACTCCGTGCTCGCGCGCGCCGGTTTGAGGCTCGGCTGGGAGAGCCGCAATTTCCTGGGCGGTCTCCGGCGCTTCAGCGCGAACGTCACGCCGAGCCTGATCTTCTACCCGCTCGCGAACCCGGACGTTCCCATCAAGATGCTCGGCAGCGTCTCGAGCACCTTCCGCCTCGAGCAGCCCGCGTTCCTCGAGGCGCGCACGACCGGGTTCACCCAGGCGAACCTCAGCGTCTACCCGGTGCTCTATTCGGACTTTCACGCCGGCGACAACATCATCGGCTTCCAGGAAGTGAAAGGCGCCGTCGGGGCGGAGCGCCCGTTCGCGCACGACCGAGTGCGCCTGCGACCGAGCTACAACGCGCAGCTGAGCTTCCCGTTCATGTACCTCGGCGACAAGCCCGCGGGTCTCGACACGGTGCTCGTGCTCTACCCCGAGGTCGTGGCGGAAGCGGATTTCCGCGACAACCCGCTCGACCCGCGCTCCGGCGCCTACTTTCGCATGGGCATGCAGGTCGCCGGCTACATCGCGGGCGATACGGACGACGTGCGGCTCGAGCCGGAAATGCGCTTCTACGGCAAGCTCGGAAAATCCGCCGCGATCGGCTACCGCGCGGAGCTCGGCTTGTTGCTCCCGCGACGCTGTCACGGCGAGAAGTCGCGCGGCTGCTACGGCGACTCGCTCACCTCGAAGTCGACCGCGGCGCCGACGGATCCCGCCGTCGTACGCGACCAGCAGCTGCTGCTGTTCCGCGGCTTCTACTCGGGGGGCGCCACCTCGAACCGCGGCTACAACTTTCGCGAGGTCGGCCCGCACGGTCCGCTCGGTTACCTCGTGCCGTCGAACGTCAACTGCGCCGTGCCGAACCCGCCCGACACCTGCACGCAGCCGCTCGGCGGGCTCACGCTCTGGGAGCAGTCGCTCGAGCTCAGGCTCATCTTCTCCGAGCTCGTCGGAATGGTGTTCTTCCTCGACGCGAGCGACCTCACGCGCGACACCGTCACGTTTCGCCTCAATTTTCCGCACCTTTCTGCGGGCACCGGCTTCCGGCTGCGGACGCCGGTCGGCGCGGCGCGCTTCGATCTCGGCATGCGCGTCCCCTACATGCAAGAGGTCGGCAAACCCCGCTTGCCCGACAACGAAGGCGACCCCGACACGATCTGGGGCGCGCCGCTAGCGTTCCATTTCGGTCTGGGCGAAGCGTTTTGACGGCTCGACGAAGCTTTCCTCGGGCGGGAGCTGGTCGCGCTCCGTGTGGCGCGGGTACCAGCCGGCGATCGTGACGCCCCAGGTCGAGTAGCGGTGGGCCACGTCGGCGCCGAGGCCGAGACGCCACATGTAGTTGTCCGGCCACAAGCCGAACACGTTCCAAACGGCGAGCTTCACGTCGAGGCCCGCCGTCGCGTGCGTGCGCGCGGTCGAGCCTTCGAAGCGCGTCGGCTCGATGTACGTACCGGCGCGAAGCTTCAGGTATTCCGGGATCACTCCCGATTCGATGCCGAGACGCGGGGAGATCACCGTCTTTTGGCCCGAGCGGTTCACGACCTGCGTCATCAAGCTCTCGACGCCGACGGCGTCATCCACCGGGCCCGAGATGAGCATCGAGCTTGCCACCTGCACGTAGAAGCGATTCATCTTCGTGAGGCTCTGCTCGATTTGCCACTTCGCCGCCGTGAGCTGGCGCTCGAGCTTCAGGGCTTCGTTCTCTCGTTGGCGCTTGAATTTGGCCCTGATCGCGTCGCGCTGCGCCTCCGTGCGCGCGTAGGCGAGCGCCTGCTTCTGCTCTTCCTCGCGGTCGAGCTCGCGGAGGCGGTACTCGAGCTTCTGCCGCTCGATGAGCTCGTCGTTCGTGCGCCAGGGCGGGTTGATGGGGCGCGCGCCGAACTGCACGGCGAAGCCGAAGTTCACGTCCCAGGGAAACGCCACGGCCTTCGGCAGGTAGTACGAAGCGCCCGTGCCGGTGACGACCACGTCGCCTTCGGTATTGGGCAAGAGTCCTTCGGTGTAGAGGGCGGCGGTGCGGATCGGCGTGCGGTAGGCGAAGCCGAGCCGCAGCGGCACCCCTTCGGGCTTCCAGACACCGCCGAGCTCGAGGCCGCTGCCGGTCGACTTGAACGCGCTGCGCTGCCGATCCGGCCCGTTCACGGACATCGAAACGAAGCGCGCGCCGACGCCGAAGACCATTTGGTTGTGGTCGAACCCGTACGCGAACTGCAGGTGCGTCGTCGGGATGGTGACGCGGACGCTGCGTCCCGTGGAGTCGCCCGGCGCTTTCGTCGAAAGCGCGTACTGCTGCGTCTCGAGCGAGATGCCCACGCCGAGATCGCCGAACTGCAGGTTCACCGACGGCGTGAAGAACACGAACGAATCGGGGGGGTTCGTGATGTGCGTCTTGCTGCCGCTGTTGAAGAAGTCGACGTTCTGCAGCGTCGCCGGGAACGTGAGCCCGAAGCCGAGCCAATAGTCGAAGTACGTGTACGAGAAGAACGGACGCACGCCGGGCGACGCGGGGTTCTGCAGATCGCCGTCGACGTCCTCCGAGATGGCGATGTACGCGCCGCCCAGACCCGTGACGCGCGTGCCGGCGAAGAGCGGACCCTGGAACAGATCGAGCGCGTAGTCGCTCGTGCCGATGGGCTGCCCATTCGGGGCAATCGGACCCGCCGCCTGCGCGGCGGGCGACCACAGAAGGACCGCTAAGAACGTCCCGAGTGCGCCGAGCGCGCCGAACGCACTAGAACGAAATGCCCACGAAGATTTCGGGATAGACGGAGTCACAGTCGACGAAAGCGCCGTTCGTGCAGTCGAGAAGATGCTCGTACACCGCCCCGCCACCGACGTAAACGCCACCATTCGGCGGCACGTAGTAAACGCCGAGGCGAGCGCCCAGGTAGTCGAGGTCGTCGATGTTATTGCCCACGAACGTGTGCCGGTAGAAGCCGCCGACGTAGGGCTTGATCACCGGGATCATGTGGAAGACGTAGCGAAGGCCCGGGCTCAGCCGATGCATCACCGGCTCCGCCAAGAACCACGCTTCGTAGTCGACCCCGAGCTCGAGCCCGTCCAGCAAGTAGTAGCCGACGCCTCCGCCGAGGATCAGGTAGTTGTCGGTCGGCGTGTAGCCGGTACCGATGAGCAGCGAGAGGCGCACGCTGCCGCGCGAGAACGGACCCGCGGACCGCGCGCGCGGCTCGTCCGGCGGCTGATCGGGCTCGGGCGGCGGAGGCGGCGGCTCCTGGTACGTCGGCTCGGGCGGAGGCGGCGCCGGCTCTTCGTTGAGCAGCGGCGACGTGGCGAGCGGAGGGGGCGCCTCGCCGGGCGGCGGCGAACCAGGTGCGTCGGTGCCGGCCGGCGGCGCGCTCGGCGGGGGTGCGCCGGCAGGAGGCGTTTGCGCGGTGGCGCTCGACGAGAGCGACAGTGCCGACAGCAACGGGCCGGCGACGAGCCACGGCACACGTGCGCGAACGAGCTTCGACCACCTCGCGTTCATGGGCGAATCCCTAGGCTCAGGCCCGGCCGGCGTCAACGGCCGCTTGGCGGCTTCCCTGGCCGAAATCCCTACGCGGGGCGGCGTGTCGGCTTATCGCTCAGGATCGTGTCCATGACGCCGATGCCGCTGTGCAGGGGAGTGGCGGGCGCCGGTGCGGTCGAGCGCAGGTCACGCCACCAGCTTTGCCCGCGTTCCGACGTCCAAGCGTCACCAGCATCGAACGCGATCCCCCGCAGGATTTGCGCGATTTCTCGCGCGCTCGCCGGGCGATCCTTCGGCTCCTTCGACAGGCAGCGCACGATGACCGTCTCGAGAGCGTCGGGCAGCGGCCCAGGCACGAGCGGCCGGAGCGGGCGCGGGATCTCGGTCATGTGCGCAACGAGGGCGGAGGTCGGGTCCTTCGTTGGAAACACGAGGTCACCGGTGAGCAGCCACCAGCCGACGCAGCCGAGTGCATAGATGTCGGCCCGCGCGTCCACCTCGAGGCCGAGCGCCTGCTCCGGCGCGATGAAGGTCGGGGTGCCGAGGTAGCTGCCCTGCGCCGTGAGTCGGGCGGATATCGTCGGGGAGGAGCTTTCCACGGAGCCGGACGGCTGCTGCTTCGGCGCCGGAGGCAGCTGGGTCGGTGCGGTCGGCTGCGCGGGCGTGTCCTCCACGGACTTCGCCGGCGCGAGCACGAGGCCGAAGTCGAGCACCTTCACGACGTCCACCTCGTCGGCGGCGCGGCAAACGAGGATGTTCGCGGGCTTGATGTCACGGTGCACGAGGCCGGCGTCATGAGCTTCCGCGAGGGAATTGCACGCCTGGATCAGGAGCCCTACGACGCGCGACGCGGGCTGCGGCCCGTAGCGCTCGATCAACACCTCGAGATCGATCCCGTCGAGCAGCTCCATCACGAAGAAGAAGGTGCCGTCGCCGGTCACGCCGTAGTCGAAGAGCTCCACGGTGTTGCGGGAGCGCAAGCTCGCGATCGTCTGTGCTTCGCGTTTGAATCGCTCCTGGATCTGCGCGCTGTCTTGCCCGCGCGTGAGCTCGATGTTGATGAGCTTGATCGCCGCTTGCCGCGCGAGCAGCCGATGCTCGGCGCGCCACACCTCTCCCATGCCGCCTTTGCCGAGGCATTCGACGAGCGTGTAGCTGCCGAGCTCGCTCGCCTTGCGCGTGGCACGCTCCGCTTCTTCCCGCGCGATCGCCACGGCACGCCGCGCGCGCACGAAGTTGCGCGCGAAGAACCAACCCGCGACCACGCCGGCCACGAGCGCGAGCGCTCCGATCAGCAAGCTCGTGCGGCGATGCGTCTTCAACGCGCGCAGGAACGACTCTTCGGACACGAGGACGGCGACGTTCCAGTGCGGGCCCGATTCGCCGCCGATCGGCGCGACCGTCGCGAGCATGCTCTCTCCGGCGCCCTCGAAATGGGCGAAATCGCCGCGGAGCTCCGGCCCCCATTCGGGGAGCTTGCCGAAGAAGGCGTTCAGCAGCGGATCGTCGATGTCCTTGTAGTCGAGCGCGTGGCTCGTCGGCTTGAGCGTGGCGATGCGCGCGGCGGCGCTCGGGTAGGCGAGCACGACGCCGTGATCGGCGAACACGAGCGCGTGCACGCCGGAGCTGTCGGCGCGCGCCATGAACGACGAGAGCGCGCTCACGTCGAAATCGACGGCGATGACGCTCTTCACCTCGCCCTTCGGCCCGAGGATGGGCTCCACGCGCGTCACACCCGTGTGGAGCGTCGTGAAGAACGGGTACGGCGGCGTCCAGGTGCGCTTGCCCTCCTTGAGCGCG
>DASUGE010000225.1:0-2830 GCA_036274215.1 Polyangiaceae bacterium
GCTTCGAGCGCGGAGAAGGGCCAGCGCTCGCCGTTCGCTCGCCCATCGACGGATCGTTGCTCCGCGAAATCGGGACGGCATCGCCGGAGCAAACGGAGGCGGCCGTGAAGGCCGCGGCGCACGCGTTCTTGGCGTGGCGCACCGTGCCGGCGCCGCGGCGCGGCGAGCTCGTCCGCCTGCTCGGCGAGCTCTTGCGCGCGCACAAGGCGGATCTCGCGACCCTCGTCACGCACGAGGTCGGAAAAATCCAACAAGAAGCGCTCGGTGAAGTGCAGGAGATGATCGACATCGCGGACTTCGCGGTCGGACTGAGCCGGCAGCTCTACGGCCTCACCATCGCGAGCGAGCGGCCGCACCATCGACTGACCGAACAGTGGCACCCCCTCGGACCGGTGGGCGTCATCACGGCGTTCAACTTCCCCGTCGCCGTGTGGGCGTGGAACGCGGTTCTTGCGCTCGTGTGCGGTGATCCGGTCGTCTGGAAGCCCTCGGAGAAAGCTCCGCTCACGGCGCTCGCCTGTCATGCGCTCGCGCTACGCGCTGCGAAGGCCGTTCCGGAAGCTCCCGAGGGGCTTTTCGGCGTGGTGGTCGGCACAGCGCCCGTGGGTCAAGCGCTCGCCGCGAGCCCCGAGCTCCCACTCGTATCGGCGACGGGCTCGGTGCGCATGGGGCGCGCCGTCGCGCAAACGGTCGCCGCGCGGCTCGGCCGCTCACTGCTCGAGCTCGGCGGCAACAACGCGATGATCGTCGCGCCGAGCGCGAACCTCGAGCTCGCCGTGCGCTCGGCGGTGTTCGCCGCCGCCGGGCCGTCCGGGCCGCGCTGCACTTCACTCAGGCGCATGATCGCGCACGAAAGCGTCGCGGGCGAGCTCTTCGCGCGCCTCTCTCGCACGTTCTCGCGCGTTCCCGTGGGCGATCCGCGCGAGCCGGGCACCCTCATGGGCCCGCTCATCGACCGCGCCGCGCTCGAGGGCATGCAGCGAGCGCTCGAGAGCGCGAAGGCCCAAGGCGGCACGGTGACTGGCGGCGACATCGTGACGGACGGAGTCCCCGCGGGCGGCGCTTACGTCCGCCCCGCCATCGTCGAAATCGATGCGAACGCCGCCATCGTGAAGGAAGAAACGTTCGCGCCGATTCTCTATTTTCTGCGCTACCAATCGCTCGACCAGGCAATCCGCATCCAAAACGGCGTTCCCCAGGGGCTCGCGAGCTCCATCTTCACGGACGACCTTCGCGAGGCCGAGCTCTTCTGCTCGGCCGTCGGTTCCGACTGCGGCATTGCGAACGTCAACATCGGCACGAGTGGCGCGGAAATCGGCGGCGCGTTCGGAGGCGAAAAGGAGACCGGCGGCGGGCGCGAGTCGGGCTCGGATTCCTGGAAGAGCTACATGCGCCGCGCGACGAACACGGTGAACTACGGGACGGATCTTCCGCTCGCGCAGGGCATCAAGTTCGACGTTGGCTGAGCGTTACTTTCGAAGAACATAGAAGAAGTCCCGATCCGAGGGGCGCTCGACATAACCGCTCTTCGCGTAGTCGCCTTCGGCGAGCGAGGTCGTCGCGCGGAGCTTTCCTTCCTCGTTCTTCGTGAAAAGTAGGAAGCGCGTCCAGTTCCAGTTGATGTCGAGCTCCGCGCCGCTCGCGGCACCGGCCGCGCGCAGGGCTTCGGCCAGGAGCTTCGGAGGCGCTTCGACACCGATGGCGTAGAACAGCACGGCGCCCGAAGCGTCGAGCCCGACTGCCGAGCGGCGGCGCGTGACGAGCTTCGGATTCTGACCGGCCCACGCTTTATCGCGCCCGGCGACGAGATCGGGATGCACGGCGCCTTCTTCGAACAAACAAGGGGGCGTTTGGCGAAAAGCGTGGATCCCTTCGGCCGTGGCGGCGAGCGCGGGCCACGAGCGCAGACGCACGGAACCGTCCGCGTAGAGAGCGAGCGTACAGCCGTCCTCTCGCGGCGGAACGACGGTCGTTTCGCCGAGCTTCATACCCCAGTGACCGTGTTGGGGTTGAAAGCCGCCGTTGAAGATGGCGAGCGTGCGCGCTCGGTCCGCCTCGGGGACGAGCCCCGGCACGAACGGCACCTTTTTCCCGCCGAGATCGTCGGTGCCCGGCATGTAGCCGAGCGAAACGGCGCCGAGATCGATCGCGACGAGCGTCACCTCGATGAAGCGGCTCGCTTCGTGCGGGTGGAGCACCGTTTTCGCGAAGGGCGAACCTTCGGGATAGGGTGACCACTCGCCGTCGCCCTTCTCCGCGGAGCGCGGGTACGGCGGTGCGATGTTCGGCGGGGGAAACCGACGCTTCGAGACTGGCGTAGCGGCTCCCCCGGCCGCCGAAGTCGCTGGCACGGGCGGCGACGAGGCTCCCGGCGCAGCGGACGAAGGCGGGACGATCGCGGCTTGCCCGCTCGTCGGCGCGCTCGCAGCAGGCGCCTGACCCGTACGCGGCGGCTCGCCTGAAGCGGCTTTCGGAGCAGCACCAGCGCCGCATCCGACCGCGGCGAACACGAAGAACCACGCCGCCTTCATGATCCCGCGCGTTTGCTGAGATCGCGAACGAGCCGCCCGCTCGCGCCGACCGCGACCGAGACGAGCCGCGGTGCGTGGCGCGTGGCGCTCACGGCGAACTTCGCGTGCCCCGTGATGACGCATTCGCCCGAGCGCGCGGCGACCGCAGCGAGGATTTTCCGCGCTGCCTTGTCGGCGGACATTTGGAGCCAGTGCGGAACCGGATCCTTCGCGTGCTCGTGCAGGTTGCTTTGGTTGTCGACGCGCCGAAAGTCAGTATCGATGAATCCGGGCGCAAGGTGCGTCACGCTCACGCCCTC
>DASUGE010000226.1:0-5280 GCA_036274215.1 Polyangiaceae bacterium
ACGGAAGCTCGACGCGGACGATCTCGTGATTGCCGACGGCGAGCGGCCGAGCGCCCTGGCGGGCGTCATGGGCGGCGAAGACAGCGAGATCCGCGCCAGCACGCGCCGGGTCCTGCTCGAGTGCGCGTATTTTCAGGCGCGCGGCGTGCGGCGCACGTCGCGACGCCACGGCCTGCACACCGAGTCGAGCCACCGCTTCGAGCGCGGCGTCGACTTCGCGGCCGTACCGACCGTGCTCGAGCGCGCGAAGGTGCTGCTCTCCGAGCTCGCGGGCGGCAGCGTCGTCCTGGGCGCAATCCACGCGAAAGGTGCCGCGGCCCACCCGCCGAAGATCCGGCTGCGCTCGAGCCGCCTCGACGACCTGGTCGGCACGCCGGTCCCCTTCGCCGAGGCCGTGGAGATCCTCGAGCGGCTCGGCTTTTCGGTCACCGATCGCACCGGCAGCGGCGCGACGGCCGCGATCGAGGTCGAGGGCGCCTCGCACCGCCCGGACGTCACGATCGAAGCGGATCTCATCGACGAGGTGACGCGCATGCGCGGGCTCGACGCCATTCCCGAGCGGCTGCCGGACGCGCCGCCGCAGCGGGCCCGCGCGACGGGCGACCTCGAGCGCCGTGTGCTCGACGTGGCGCAAGCGCTCGGCCTTTCGGAGGCGCTGACGTACGCCTTCGTCGACCCGGCCGATCTCCGGCGCCTGCAGGCACCGGAGCCGTGCGTCACCGTCAAGAACCCGCTCGGCGAGGAGCGCAGCGTGATGCGCACGACGCTCCTGCCCGGCCTCCTGCAAGCGCTCGGGCGCGCGCGGAGGAGGGGCGAAACCCGCGTCCGTCTGTTCGCGCTCGGCGCCACCTTCCACGCCCCCGTCGCCGCGGCCAGTGACGGCGCGCGCCCTCGCCTCGAGGAAGACGTCGGCAAGCTGCCCGTGGAGCGCCTGCGCTTCGCGGCGATCCTCGCGGGCCCGCGCCTCGAACGGCTCACGTTGGATCCGCCGGACGTCGACGTGTACGACGCGAAGGCGCTCGCGGTCGAGCTCGTGGAGCGCGTGACCGGGCAGCGCACGACGGTGCAGAATGCGCCGGCACCGGAGAGCCACCCCCACCTCCATCCGCGCGGCGCCGGCGAGATCCTGATGGGCGAAGAGGTCGTGGGGCGCCTCGGGCCGCTGCATCCGGACGTGGTCGCGGCGTTCGAGCTCGGGGGCGGTGCGCAAGCGCTCGAGCTCGACCTCGACGCCCTCGAGCGGCGGAGCGCTGGACCTGCGCGCTATCGCACGATCCCACGCCTGCCGGCGATCACCCGTGACGTGTCGCTCGTGGTGGGCGAGAACGTGCGCGCGGGCACCGTCGCGGACGTGCTCCAGCGCGCGGCGGGCGAGCTCTGCGAGTCGATCGAGGTCGCCGCCGAATTTCGCGGCGGCTCGGTGCCGTCCGGCCGGCGCTCACTCACGTTCCGCGTGGTCTATCGCGATCCCAAGGCACGCGCGGACGCTGCCGATGCACGCACGCTGACGGATCAGGAAGTCGACGCGGTCGAGACGCGCATGCTCGCGGCCGCCGGAAACGAGCTCGGCGCAAGCCTCAGGGCATGACGTGAAGCAGTGGGCGCTGCTCCTCGCGCTACTTCTCGCCTTGGGCTGCCAGCGCAAGCTGCCCGGGCCTCTCGAATGCCGAACGCTCGCCTACTGGATGTTCGGCGTCCGGACCGAGCAGGATCTCGCCGACCGGCGCGTGCGCGCGAAGGTCGACGAGCAGATCCACGAGTGCCTCGTGACGCCGTACGACGCCGAGCTCGTGCGGTGCCTCGAGCAAGGCGTGCGAGCCCGCGTGTGCCAGAACGCATTCGTCGCGCGCCGTCTGGGCGGTGATTCGCCCGTCGAGCGCGGCAGCTCACGCTTTCGCTGAGGGCAACCGAGCCCTCCAACCCACCTGCACCCACTGCCCAGCCCTCCGGACAGCGGGCCCCCGGGTTGCACGGGCTAGCGGGCAGTCGGCGCCCGCCGCTGGCCACAAACCGCAGTAATTCGCGCGGTCTACGCGGAGGCACGCCTGTTGCTCATGCACTCCCCAGGATGACGGCAAGAGTGCAGCGCACGCGACGCTACGTTGCAACGCTCCTCGCGTTCACGAGCGTGACGTGGACCGAGCTCGCGCGATGCGCGGAGCCGCCGAGCGCGGCGGCAATTCAACGACACGTTCTCGAGCTCGACAACGGCGACATCATCGTCGACGTAGCGGCCGGCGACGGCGCCAAGAACGGCGCCATCGTCGAGCTCTGGCGACCGCTCAAGCTCAAGCACCCGGTGACGGGAGCCGAGATCAGCGATCAGTTTCTGATCGGGCGCTTGAGACTCACGCAGGTTCGCACGAGCCTCTCTCTGGCGCGGCCGTTCGGCTCGCTCGCGCGTGATGCGGAGCCGGGCGACATCGTCGTGCTGCCGGGCGCGCGGCGCGCCGAGCCCGAGCGAGCCCCGACGACGGTGGTCACGCCTCCGCGTCCCGCGCTGCCGGCGGCACCACCCGCACCGAAAACCGAGACGGCGCCGCGCGCCGCCGGCGTTGCCGGGACGGCACCGAGCAGCGTGGCCGGCGATCCGGACGCCGAGGCGATCGCGGCGCTACTCGACGCCGTGAAGGGAAAAGGCGTGAAGGCCCGCATTCTCGGCTACGAGGACTACGTCCGCCACAATCCGAAGGGACGCTACGCCGCGGTGCTCTGGGAGGAAGCGCAGAAGCTCCGTCGCCTCGCCGTGCTCGAAGCAAAGAGCGACGCCGACACCCCGGCGCTCCGGAGCTTCGAGGCGCCGTCCGAAGCGCTCTCCGGCCGTCCCGTGACGTTCGGCATCGAGCTCGACACGGGCACGGGTGCCGTCCTCCACGCGCGCAACCCGAGCGAGGTCTCGTACACCTCCACCCCGATGCAGCGGGCGGGGGACGGATACTTCACGGTGACGTTGCCGGCGGAGCGCGTGAAGGCGCCGGGCGTCGAGTACTTCATCGAGGCGACGACGCCGAGCGGCCAGGCGTTTCCGGTCGTCGGTGCGTCGGGAATTCCCTTCCGCCTTTCGGTCGTGGACGCGCCCCAGGCGGCGCCGCCGCTCCACCACGCGTCCGTCGCGACCGTCTGGACCGACTACGCGAATTGGAACGTCGGGCACGACAACGACGTCACCTGGCAGACCGAAGGTTTCGTGGGGATGCGTTTTCAGGACGAAGGCGTACGCGCGATGCGCACCGGCTTCGGCGTGTATCGCGGTCGCGGCGGCTCGCTCTCGGATCTCGACGACAAGCACCTCGACGGGCGCACCGTCGGGCTCACGTACGGCTATCTCGAGGGAGAATACGGGATTTCTCACTTCACGGGCCTCATCGGTCGCGGCGTCGTCGGGCTGCAGAAGTCGGGCGTGACCGGCGGAATGCAGCTTCACCTGCGGCTCGGCAACGACCAGAGCACGAACCTGACGCTCGGAGGCGAGGTGCTCGGCACCGTCGGCCTGCGCGGCATCGTCGAGCTCACGCTCGCGACGTTCCCGAAGGTGCCCGTCGTGCTCCGCACCGAGATCACGAACCAACCCGCCGGCGCCAGCGCGCACGGCGACGACGCCGGCTCACCCGGCGACTCGAACGGCAAAGGTGACGTCGGTGCGCGGGCGATCGCGCAGGTCGGCTATCGCTTCCTTCCCGAGCTAACGGTTTCCGTCCGCGGCTCCTACCAGGGCCGCACCATCAACCACGCCGGACCGGGCGTGGGCGGAGCAATCGCATACCAATGGTGACCTGCCAGAAGCTCCGGCTCGTTCGTACACTGCGCGCCGCGCTCGCGCTCGCCGTGCTCCCCGCGCCCGCGGCGGCAGCTTCCGACCCCCCGGCGTCCACCGAGCACTCCGTGCCGACCGCCGCGGCATTTCCGCTAGAAACGCAGCCGGCAGAGGCGGCAGCGGCGGCACCCGCGACGCGCGCCGACGAAGCGCAACCTGCGCACGCCGAGCCCGTGCCCGCCCAGCCCCGCCTGCACCACGCGCCGCTCTCGGTCGAGCCACCGCACGAGCGGCTGCTCGTTCGGGCGAGCATCGACCACCCCGAGCTCGTAAAGCGCGCCCTGCTCGTCGTGCGCACGCCGGGACGCTCGGACGTCCACGAGATCGAATTCAAGCGCTCGCTCGAGGCGCCGTACGTCGCCGAGATCCCGGCCGACCAGGTGCTGCCCGGTACGCTCGCCTACGCGATCGAGCTCGAGACCCTCGACGGCACGCGCGCGCCCGTCTTCGCGAGCCGCGAGCAACTGCACGAGCTGCAGATCACGGACGATCTCGACGAGGTGCGCGAGAAGGCGCTCCTCGCGCGGCTCGCTGGACGGCGCTCGGTGTTCTTCACGTCGGCCGACTACGTGTCGTTCGGCAAGAGCACGGCCGAAGCGTCGAGCGGCGGCACGGCCGACGTGCGGGACGGCTATTTCCGCGTCGAAGGCGGCTACACCTACCGCCCGCTCACCGTCGTCACGGAGTTCAGCCTGCGCATCGGCGTCGTCCGCGGCCGCTCGCCGGTCGCGCTCAGCGAATCGCAAGCGCCCGGCACCGCCCCCAACGACCGTTTCAAGGTGGGTCTCAACTACGGCGCTCCTTCCGTCCGCTTCCGCGTGGTCGACATCCTCCATGTCGAAGCCGAGTTTTTGACGAGCGTGACCGAGGTCGGCTTCGCGCTCGGCGCGGGCGGCGCGCTGCTCTTCGGCGACCCCTACGGGTCGAAGCTGACGCTCGGCTTCGAAAGCATCTACGTCTTCGGCAATCGCTTCTACAGCCGCGTCGACATCGTCGCGGCCCCGCGCGTCACCGTCTCTCCCGTCGTCGAGGTCACCAACATGCCCCACGCCGACGATTACGGCGTCCGCCTCTTTGGCGAAGTCTCCGTCGACGCGGGCGCCGGCTTCGGCATCGCTGCGCGCGGCGGCTACCAAGCCCGCGTCTTCACCGAAGGCGGCCCCAGCGCCGGCCTCACCCTCCACTACGCCTTCTAGCCATGCGCCTCACCGCGCTCGCTTTCACCCTCTCCGTCGCCTTCGCACTCACCCGCCCCACCCTCGCCCAACCCACCGACACCCTTCTCCCGCCGCCTCCCCCTCCTCCCCCCGACGCCGTGGACGCCGACGCCCCAGCCACTTCGACTCCTCCGTCCTCTCCCCCTACCCCCGCCTATCCCCCTAGCCCTAGCCCTAGCCCCAGCCCTAGCCCCACCCCTACCCCTGACTCTGACCCTGCCCCTGACTCTGACCTTCACTCTGACCCTA
>DASUGE010000227.1:0-9181 GCA_036274215.1 Polyangiaceae bacterium
GAGGAAGAGATCGACTACGTCGCGGACCTCGTGATCGCGAAGGTCAAGAAATTGCGAGAGATGTCGCCCTTGTGGGAGATGCAGCAGCAAGGGATTGATTTGAAGAGCATTCAGTGGGCGGCGCATTGAGCCGTACCCCAACACAAGTGAGCTAGATCCCATGGCCTACAGCGAAAAAGTCATCGAGCATTACGAGAATCCACGGAACGTGGGCGCGTTCGACGCGGCGGATCCGGAGATTGGAACAGGCCTCGTCGGGGCGCCGGCGTGCGGCGACGTGATGCGGCTTCAGATCCGCGTCGACGACAGCGGCGTGATCAAAGACGCGCGCTTCAAGACGTTCGGTTGCGGCTCGGCCATCGCCTCGTCGTCGCTCGCGACGGAGTGGCTCAAGGGTAAGAGCCTCGACGAGGCGTCCACCATTCACAACAGCATGATCGCGGAGGAGCTGAGCCTCCCGCCCGTGAAGATCCATTGCTCGGTTCTGGCCGAGGACGCGATCAAGAGCGCCATCGACGACTACAAGAAGAAGCGGGCCGCGCGCGAGGCGCTGTCCGAGCCCCCGCCCGTCGCCAAGCGCGAGGAGAGCCCCACGGCCTAGAATGGAAGCGGAACGCGTCTCAGAGCTCGCAGCGCCGGCTCCCGTCGAAGGGCAACCGGCCGCGCCTTCCAAGAAGACGGTGACCATCACCGATGCGGCCGTCGACTATGCGAAGAAGCGGCTCGCCCAGCGCGGCACGCCCGACGCGGCGATCCGGCTCGGCGTGCGCGGCGGCGGCTGTTCGGGCTTCTCTTACGTGATCGAGTTCTCCGACGAGCCGCCGCGCGAGCGCGACTTCGTGTTCGAGCCGGGCGGCGTGCGCTTCTACGTCGACAAGAAAAGCTTCGTGTATCTCGCCGGGTCCGCGCTCGATTTCGAGAAGACCCTGGTTTTTCAAGGGTTCAAGTTCAGAAACCCTCAGGAGGCGTCGCGCTGTGGCTGCGGGCACTCCTTCACCGTCCGCTGACGGATCGCCGCCGCCCTTGAGCGATCCCTTCGAGACCCTCGGCCTCGCGCCGGTCTTCGAGCTCGATCCGGCGACGCTCGAGCGCCGGCACCGCGAGCTCAGCCGCGCGCTGCATCCCGACCGTTATGCGGGGCGGGCGAGCAGCGAGCGCCAACAGGCGCTCGGCCGGGCGATCGAGGTGAACGAAGCGTTCCGCACGTTGCGCGATCCAGTGCGCCGCGCGGAGGCGCTGCTCGTACGACACGGCCGCGCCGTCGCGGAGACCGGCGGCGCGCCCGCGGCTCCGGCGCTGCTCATGCAGGTGATGGAGCGACGCGAGGCGCTCGGCGAGGCTCGCCGCGCGAAGGACGTCGCGGCGGTGCGCGGCTTGAGTCGCGCCGTGCGTGAGCGCGAGCAGCGCGTCCTCGCGGAGATGGCCAAGGCGTTCGTCCAGCTGCCGCCCGATTTCGCCCGGATCGAGCCCCTGCTCGGTGAGCTCCGGTACCACCACCGCTTCCTCGAGGAAGCGCTGGCGATCGAGGATGAGCTCGACGCAAAGCCGGCCTGAGCGGAAACGACGTTCGAGGAACGATGCTGCTCGACATTTTCGACCCCAAAGCGCCACCGACGCCGCTCGGCATCGACCTCGGCACGACCAATTCGATCGTGGCGTACGTGTCCGACGGCCGGCCCGTGGCGCTCACCACCTGCGACAGTACGCCGCTCTTGCCGTCCGTCGTGCACTTCGCGGCGGAGGGTGGCGTCGTGGTCGGCGCGGCGGCCGTCGGGCGTGCCACGCGCGAGCCCGAGCGCACCCTCGCGAGCGTCAAGCGCTTCATGGGTCGTGGCGCGGACGACCCGCAGACGCAGGAGCTCGGCAGCTACCGCTTTGCGTCCCCGAGCACGGAGCAGGAGCGCCGCATCGTGCGCTTCGACACGGGGTCGCGCGTGGTCACGCCCGTCGAGGTGGCCGCCGAGATCCTGAAGAGCCTGCGTCAGAGCGCGCTCGACCAGCTGCGCAAGGTCGGCGGCGTCGTGATCACGGTGCCTGCCTATTTCGACGGTGCGCAGCGCCAGGCGACGCGCGACGCGGGCCGCCTCGCGGGGCTCGAGGTGCTGCGGCTCTTGAACGAACCGACGGCGGCCGCGCTCGCCTACGGGCTCGAGAAGAAGCAGAACGGCACGTTCGCGGTGTTCGACCTCGGCGGCGGCACCTTCGACGTCACCGTGCTCGCGCTCGAAGACGGCATTTTCCAGGTGCGGAGCACCGGCGGGGACAGCGCGCTCGGGGGCGATGACATGGATCGCGCGCTCGCGGAGACGCTGCTCGAAAAGATGGGCGCGACCGACGCGGCGAGCCGCACGCCCGAGGTCGTGAGCCTGGCGCTCGCCGCCGCGCGCAGCGCGAAGCACGCGCTCACCGACGCCGACAGCACGGAGGTCGAGCTCCCGGCACGCGGTGGCGCCGACATCCGGATCCGCGTCGAGCGGAGCGAGCTCGAGCGGCTCATTGCCCCGCTTTTGGAGCGAGCCGGTCGCGCCTGTCGCCGGGCGTTGCGCGACGCGAAGCTCCGCGCGGGTGAGCTCGACGGCGTGATCCTCGTGGGCGGCGCGACACGCGTGCCGCGGGTGCGGGCGTACGTCGCTGAGGTCTTCGAGCGCGCCCCGCTGACGGACATCGACCCGGATTTGGTGGTCGCGTACGGGGCCGCGCTCCAAGCCGACATGCTCGCGCGCTCGAGCGACGAAGTGCTCCTCCTCGATGTCCTGCCGCTGTCGCTAGGGGTCGAGACGATGGGAGGCGGCGTCGACAAGATTTTGCCGCGCAACACGACCATTCCCGCCGGGGCCAAGTCCACCTTCACGACCTACGCCGACAACCAGACGGGCTTCGAGCTCCACGTCGTGCAGGGTGAACGCGAGCTCGCCGCGGACTGTCGTTCGCTGGCGCGCTTCAGCCTGAAGGGTGTGCCGCCGTTGCCGGCGGGCATGGCGCGGCTCGAGGTCGAGTTCCACGTCGACGAAAATGGGCTTTTAGCGGTCACGGCGCGCGAGCTCACGACCGGGGTGACTCAGCGCGTGGAAGTGAAGCCGAGCTACGGTCTCGACGACGCGGAGGTCGAGCGCATGCTGATCGAAGCGCTGGACCAGGGCGAGGCGGACTTCGAGAAACGCCGCTTGGTCGAGGCGCGCGTCGAGAGCGAGCGCGTGCTGCTCGCCACCGAGAAGGGGCTCCGCGCGGACGCCGACTTGCTCGAGCCGGCCGAGCGCGCAGAGGTCGATGCAGCCGTCGAGCGGCTTCGAGGCACACTCACGGGCGTGAGTCCGGCCGCAATCCAGGCAGCGCTCGATGCGCTCGATGCCGCGACGCACTCCTGGGCTGGCCGTCGCATGAACCGCGCCGTGCAATCGGCGATCGAAGGACACGCCGTGACCGACATCGAGCGACGCGTCGAGCGCGCCCAGGGCGTCGAAGCGCACCTCGCGCAGCACGCCGCAGGAAAGGTCTCCTGATGCCCCGCGTGCGTTTCTCCGATCAGGGTGTGGAAGTCGAAGTACCCGTGGGCGCGTCGATCTTGAATGCTGCGCAGCAGAGCGGAGCGCCCGAGGGGAGCGCGTGTGGTGGCGTGTGCGCCTGCTCGACGTGCCATGTCTACGTCGACCAAGGCGCGGACCTCCTCAGCGAAGCCAGCGAGGACGAGGAGGACATCCTCGACAAGGCCTTCGACGTCCGCATGAATTCGCGTCTCGGCTGTCAGGCGAAGCTCGAGGGCGATGGGCTCGTCGTGGTCCGGATCTCGAAGGAGAGCCTCGACGCCTACTACAACGAGCATCCCGCCGAAGTGCGCCCCGCGGCGCAGAAATGACCCCCACGCGTTTTTCTTGATGAGCCGGAGCACCCGCCCCCATGAACCTCGGTGAAAGGCTTCATCGGGAGGTCATGATGAGAAAACGGGTCTTTGGTGCAGTGGTGGGCGGTCTCGGGCTGGCGATGGGGCTGGGGGCCTGCGTCGGGCAGGATCCAGTCGTGGGCGAGAACAAGGCATCACGCGAGTAGCGCGGACGGGGCCGAGCTCGGCGAGCGGCGCACCCTGCTCGAAGCGGCGCTCGATGCCCCGCAGCGGGCTCCGCTCCGGAGCGCTCGCGGCCGCGTTCGCAACGCTCGAGGCGTCACGCGAGAAATTTTCCGCACCGGAGCTTTATCAGGAGCGCGAGGCCTTGCTCATCGAGCTCCTCTACCGGAGCGGCAACGCGAGCGCGCACGGGAGCGTGCTAGCGCGTTCCTCGCCCGTTTTCCCGAGAGTCCCCACGCCGCGGGCGTGCGCGCGTTCGTCGATTCGCCGAAGTAGGCGAGTTCCGCTAAAATCCGGGGATGGTGCGGCTGGCTCGCTACGTGGGTGTGCTCGGTTTGAGTCTCGGTGCCGACGCGTGCGAGGCGCACGGATGCACCGAGATGGGCTGCATGGATTCAGCCGGCTTCACGCTCCACGCCCCCGGCGACGAGTGGGCACCTGGAGCCTACGAGCTCGCCATCGACTTCGACGAAACGGCCCACTCGTGCACTTTCACGATGCCGGACGCCGTCGACGCTGCCGGCGGGCAAGGCGTCGCGATCGCCGTCGCGTGCACACCCAAGCTCGACGCCTGGCTCAACGCCGTGGTGACCTGCACCACGCACAGCGACGGAAGCTCGAGCAGCCAGTCCTGCACGCCGATCCCCGGCCGCTATTACCTCTCCGTGCAAACGTCGACGCTCGCAACGTCGCTCTCCGTCTCCGTGACGTTGGACGGCGCGGACTATTTCTCGGCGACGCATGCGCTCACGTACAAGGCGAGCCAGCCGAACGGCCCCGATTGCGAGCCTATTTGTCGCAATGCCACCGTCGAGTTCTTCGCGGATTCGCCGAAGTAGTGGAGGTAAGTAGGCGCGGTAACGTAACCAACCCCAACGGGCGTTGATTGTGAGCCGACGTGCCACAACGCGGGGGCGGAGTTGTACGTCGCGGCACCGCCTTAGATCGGCGGGGCTTCGACGAACGCGCGTGCGCCGGCGCTAGTGTTTCTTGTCGTGCAGCCGCGGCAGCTCGGGCTTCGCACCCGTCGGAGCGAGTGGCTCCGTCGCCACGCGAGAAGGCATGACCGTTGCAAAAAGCTTGTCGCGCAGGCGGCTCGTGGCGTCGCCGAGCTCGTGCCATGCGTCGATCGCGGCGGGCGTCGTGAAGATCCCGAGGGTGTGCTCGAGGGCGGTCTTGCGACCGAGGGGCACGAAGGCGAAACCGAGGAGCGCGAATAACGCCACCACGGCTTCGGCCACCCGACGGCCAGCGATTCCGAACACGGCGCATCGTACCGGGGGGAGCCAAGTCGGAAAATAAACTGGCAAATCATGCATATAGAAGCAGGCCGCTGGGCCGGTCCTTGCCATTCCCCACTTCGTAGCTGCGCTTCGAGACCAGTGTTATCCTGCCCGAGCCCTTCGCCAGATCTAGCCAGTCAGCTCGTGAGATCGACCGTGTTTAGTTCTGCGTTGCGCGCCTCCAAGTTGGTTATCGGAAGCGTGGTTAGTGAGCGTCGAGCGTCGAGCGTTCGTCCAAGGGTCTAGTTGACGCTGTCTGGATCTGGAGAGTTCGAACATGAGACTGTACGTGGGAAACCTGGCGTACTCGACGACCGAGGACACGCTCAGGAACGAGTTTGGGAAGTTTGGCAACGTCACCTCGGCGCTGGTGGTGATTGACCGGGTGAGCGGGCGGTCCCGCGGTTTCGGCTTCGTCGAGTTCTCGACTCCGGACGAGGGAACGCAGGCGATCAACGGCATGAACGGCCAGTCGCTCGACGGTCGCGAGATCGTGGTGAACGAGGCTCGTGAGCGTCAGGCGGGCGGCGGCGGCGGCGGTGGTCGCGGCGGTGGCCGGGGTGGTGGTCGCGGTGGCGGTGGTCGTCGCTTCGGCGGCGGCGGCGATCGCGGCGGCGGTGGCTGGGGCGGTGACGGCGGTGGCGGTGGCGGTGGCGGCTTCGGCGACGATCGTCGTCGTGGCGGCGGCCGTCGCGAGCGTTACTGATCCGCGATCCAGCCGGTTTCCCGGCAGCAAAAGCGCGAGCGCACTGGACGGTGCCTCGCGCTTTTGCGTTCGAAGGCTCACGTCAGCCGAGCGACCCGGAGCGCAGCACCGCGATGCCTTCCGGCCCGTCGAAAGGCATCTGCCCGTCGACGACCAGATCCGCGCGGTCACGCGTGCCGTCGGCCTCGAAGAAGCGCAGGAGGCCCGGGGTGAAGCCTTCCCACAGGGCTCGAGCGCCTTCGCCGTCGCGCTCGATCCCGCGCCGCACGCAGAGCTCGGGCGGCGTCTCGACCCAGATCGCGTAGCTGAGGTACTGAGCAATCTCCCGGCGCGCCGCGCTCACGCCGTCGAAGATCACCGTGGGCGAGAACGGCACCGCGCGCCAGGGTCCGAGGCTTCGACCCGCCCAATCGTTTGCCCAGTCGCGCTGCTGGTAGCGGATGCCTTCTCCGCGGAGCAGCGGTGCCACCACCTGCGCTTCGAGACGCGGAACGAACGTGGTGATGTCGTCCCACGCGAGGAAGTCGTCCATCGGGACGATGGGCACGCCGCCGAGCCGCTCGGCGAGCAGCCGCGCGAGGGCGCTTTTTCCGGCGCCGGCGAGACCGTCGATCGCGACGAGCCGCACGGCGTGGCGCGGGGTGGGTTCGTTGATACGCCGCACGAGCTCGGCAAGATCCAAGTGCGTCATGGCTCCCTCGCTAGGGCTGGAAGAGACGGCGTCACGAGCGCGAGCGTCGGGGTTTCCGCGCGCACCGCGCCGAGCTTCTTCGCGAGCTCGAGGTGGGGCCGGCTCACCACGAGCCAAGCGTCGCGCCGACTCGCGGTTCGTTCGCGGAGCACGTCCTCGGAGACGAACGGATCGGCAGCGCGCTCGTGGCGCGGATCGCGATCGTCGAAGGGCGCGGCGGCGTTCGGCCGCCCGTACGCCGCGGTCACGGCCAGGTACGAGTAGTCGGGCGTGTCGATCAAGAGGGCCGGCGCGCCGAGCTCCCGCGCGCGCGTGCCAATCGTAACGGCGTCGCGCCGATCCGCGAAGGCAGGCGGCGTCCCCGCTCGGAATACCCAGCCGAGCCCCACGAGCGACAGGGCGAATCCGAGCCAGAGCAGGGGACGCCCGACGGGCTCGCTGCCGCGCCGTTCGAGGGCTCCGCCGACGGCGAGCGCAATCAGGTACCAAACGGGCAGCACGGCGCGCCCGCTGTGGTGAGTCGGCCCGCCACCGCTGATTTCGCCGATCATCAGAAACCCGAGTAGAGCACCCGCGCCGAGCGCCGGGCGAGCGAAACGACGGAGCAGTGTCCGGTCGACACCGAGGAGCACGAGCGCCAGGCAGAGCTCGGGCTCGTCCGTGAGCAGCGAGCGAGGGACGCTGAAGAAACGCTCGCCGAGCGACGGGCCTTCGCCGAGCGCGCTCTTGTAGGCGGCGACGCGCTTCCAGAAGAACGTCGCATCACCGTGCACGAACACGCCGTGCAGGAGCCAGGCGGCGATCGGCGCGAGCGCGAGCGCGCCCTGTGCGAGGAACGGGCCGCGACGCTCCGAGCTCCGCGCGTCGTAGAGCGAGACGGCCGCGAAGACGAGCGCCACGGGCCACGCTTCGTACCGACAGAAGCAGGCTGCCGCGACGGCGGCCGCTCCGAACGTCCGCAGACGTGGCTCATGGCGCGTGAGCGCCGCCAGGGCGAGCACCGACAGCGCAGCGGCCGGGACCTCGGGGAGCGGCGCGGCCGCGAGCCACGCCGACCAGGGAAAAAGCGCTGCGACGAGCACGCCCGCCAAGGCTCCGAAACGCCCTATTCCGAGCCAGCGCGCCGCGAGCAGCAAGAGCCCCATCGAGCCGATGCCGAGCAGGATCGCGACGCCGCGCGCGACGGCGAGCGAGCCTCCGAGCACTCCGAACGCGCTGCCGTACACCCAGAAGGGCAGGGGGAGCCAGCTCGTGCCGCTTGGATCGAGCTGGGGCGCTTCGGCGAAGCGCTGGGCGATCACGATGCGCGCGTAGTCGTCGTCGCTGACGGCGCGAAAGCCGGCGGCAAGGACTGCGAGCGACACGAGGAGCTTCGCAGCGCCGACACCGACGGCATCCGCGCTGCGTCCAAGTACCGCAACCGAGGCGCCCGCCGTCGTTTTGCCCCCCGCTACTTCTTGAGGTGGATGGGCTTGCCCAGGCCTTTGCTCATGCCGCCCACGTGGCTCTTCTTCTGGAGGCCTTCGTCCGACGAGGACGAGAGGTACGCGAGCGTGATGCTGGTCGCGAAGAACAGCGACGCCGTCGCCCAGGTCGTCTTGGTGAGGAAGTTCCCGGCGCCGCGGCCGCCGAAGACTTGCTGCGCGCCGGCGGAGCCGAAGATGCCGCCGCCGCCGCTTTTACCCGGCTGGAGGAGGATCACGAGGATCAGGAACACGCACGCGACGACGTGCATGACCGTGAGGGGCGTCTGGATGATTTCGGCCATCGGCGACTCGGGCCGGTTCTAGCTCAGGTCGCGCCGGGGTGCACGAGCTCAGCTCTTTTTGGCCGGAACGACTTCGTAGAGGCGAAGGGCGGTGTTCGCAGCGAAGCGGATCCGCGCCGAAATGGGGCCCTCGTCGAGCTCCTGGGCCAGCGCCGAGATCTCCATGAGGGCGTCGCGCGAGCGGCGGAGCTCGGCGAGCAGCCACCGTATGTCGCCGCCCGTGCCGCCGCCGGCGCCCGCGTGGGCGCGCTCGATGTCGCGAGCGCGCCATTCGACGAGCACGTGGGCCGAAGGCAGGTAGCCCGCGCCGCCACAGTCCGGGCAGCGCGCCGGTCCGAACTCGCTGCCCACCTCACCCGTGCCGTGGCAGCTCTTGCACTGCTCGTGCTCGGTGGTGGAGGGTTTCTGCTCGCTCATGGCTCAGCTCGGGACTGCCTGAGCGATCTTGCCGAAGCCGTCGGCGTCGAGGGAGGCGCCGCCGACGAGCGCGCCGTCGATGTCCTCGCACGCGAGCAGCGCGCCGGCGTTGTCGGCCTTCACGCTACCGCCGTAGAGGACGGCCGTCTCCGTCGCGAGCTCGGGCGACAAGTCCTTCAGGCGCTTGCGGATGGCGGCGTGCACTTCCTGCGCTTGCTCCGTCGTCGCCACCTTTCCGGTTCCAATCGCCCACACC
>DASUGE010000228.1:0-7389 GCA_036274215.1 Polyangiaceae bacterium
GGGATGCGCTCCGCGGGCAGCGCGAACTGCTCGCGCACCTCGATGGGCGCGCTCTTGTGCGAGAGACCGACGACGCTGATCAAGAGCCGTGGCCTCCGGGCCGAACCGCGTACACGACGACGACGAGGAACATGCAGAGCACGGCAGCGAGGGTGCCGTAGGCGGCGCGCCGTCCACGCACGCCCGCCACGCGCCGCAGCACGAGCACCGAAGCCAGCACCACCCACGTGAGAAAGCCGAAGAGCGTGCGGGCGAAAGCGGCCCCCGACAGATCCTCGAGGTGGCGCGAAAAGAGCGCGCCCGTCACGACGCCGAACGTGAGCAACGGGAAACCGCCCACGAGCAGGCGATGCATGGAGCGATCGAGCGTATCGAGCGACGGCAGCCGCCCGCCGAGCCCCGCGGCGCGGTGGGTCTGCAGGCGCCGCTCCAGAACCAGGAACAAGAGGCCCGCCGCGCCCGCGACGACGAACAGGCCGACGCCGAGCACGTTGGCCGCGATGTGCATCACGAGCAAGGGGCGCGAGATCAGCGGATCGGTCGTCACCTCCACGCCGACGAACTGCGCTCCGACGAGGAACGTGAGCGCCGAGGGCGCGACGATCACGCCCACGGCGTCGAGGCTCGCGTAGCGCCGGAGCACGAGGAACGCCGCGACGGCCACGAGCGCGCTGAAGCTCAACCCGAAATGCAGCGAATCGACCGGGCAGCGCTGCAAGACGAGGCTCGCCGTGACCACGTGCACGGCGTGAAGCAGGGCGGCGACGACGAGCAGGCGCGGCCCCCAGGTCGAGCGCGGCGGCGGCGCTGTTTGGCGCGCCAGATCGAGGAAGAACAGCGTGCTGGCCGCCGAGTAGGCGATCACGCCGAGGTAGAAGGCGATCGTCGCGAGCGCGTCCATCAGCGGTCCCCGATGAAGCGGCGGCGGTAGCTGTCGTCGCTCCCGTCGGCCGCGGGGTCCGACGCGGCGAGGGGCGTGCCGAGCCAGCCGATCACCGTCTCGTACGCGTTCTCGCCGACGATCATCGAGTCGCCGAGCAGCTCCGCACCGAGCTCGCTCACGAACGCGAGCGTCGTCACGCAGCCCGACACGTCGAACGCGTCGGGCGCGCCCGAAACCTCGCGCACGACGCGCACCGCCTCTACGACCCGATAGCGCCGGCGCTCCGAGCGCAGCCAGAGCTCCGCGCCGGTGAGCTCCGCCTCGCCCAAGGCGAGCCAGCGGTCGATCACCTCTTGCGGAAAGAAGACGCGACTCTTACGCATCTCGAAGGGGTCCTTCCAGCCGGATGCAGCCCCGAACACGCCGTTCTGACACTTGACTCATGGGTCCACGAGCTCGTTCCTCGCGGAACCTAGCCATTGTACCCGTAAGGCGCCGTCGCGCGAACGGGCGCTCGGGAGGCTTCGAGCGCGCTCAGCGGCCGGGGCGCGTCGTCGCGACGTCGCCCGGGACGAGCTCGCGGCGGGATTGCGTGACGATGGCCAAGCTCGAGTAGCGCTCCGTGCTGAGCACGCGGAGCTCGGCGACCGCCTCTTCCGGGAACTGGTCGTCGTCGCCCGGCAGCGGCGTGCGCTCCACCTGAACCTGCTCGGTATCGAGCCGCACGCGATCGCGCGCCATCTTCGCGCCGAGCGAGTTCCGCCAGGTGTCACCCTTGCGCAGCACGATGAGCCGGTTGCCGGGACGCAAGCCGTCCTCGCTGCCGTGATCGAGGAACGCCAGCTGATCCTGCGCGAGGTAGACGTGCGGGTAAAAGCTCGAGAGCACGCGCGCCGTCACGGCCTTGTCCGTCTTGAGCGGGGGCACCACGGCGAACGTGCGCTTCACGGGGCCGACCTTCGCGCCGCGCTCGATGATGTCGAGCGACTCGACGATGGTGCCGCGGGCCATGTGCGTCTTCGGATCGACGCTCTGGACCTTCACGGTGCCGAGCACCTGCACCACCTCGCCGGGCGGCTTGCGCGCTCCCTCGACGTCGTCGGCGGGGCGCACGCTGCGGAAGACCGTCAGCTGCTCGCCCGCGCGCGGCGTCTTGTCGGACTTCATGAGGAGGAACACGTGGTTCCCCTCGGAGAGCAGCATCTGCTCCTCGACCGAGCCGGCCACCTCACCCCAGGTGTCGTTGCTCGGATCGCCGAGGAAGCCCTGATCGCGGAGGACGATCGTGTCCTTCACGAGGCCGCCCTTGCGCGTGACGAGGCGGCCGTCGGTACCGTCGCCCTTGCCGCCGCCGCCCGAGCCCGCCAGACGATCCGAGCCGGAGCCGCCGCCCGGCAGCATACGCAGCTGATCGCCCGGGTAGATCCAATGCGGGTTCTTGACCTGAGGGTTGTTCGCCCAGATCTTCGGCCACTGCCAGGGGTTCCCGTAGTAGCCGTCCGATAGATCCCAGAGCGTGTCGCCGTGGCGAACCAGGTGGATCGGGGGCACGGGGCGACCGCGCAGCTCGCCGCTCCCGTCGGACAAGATGGCCGTGCCGGTCGGATTGCCGACCACGACCGGGCCGCCCTTCGACACGTTCATGTCGAAGGAGTCGCTCTGGTTGCCGGTCTTCGGGCGGGAGCTCGAGGGCAGACTCTGGTTCGGATCCGGCTCGGCTGGCTGAACGACGAAGCTGCCGGCGGGGCCCCGCGTGATGACGGTCGACTGCGTCGCCCCGCTCGTCGCACCGGGAGCTGGAGCGGGCGCGGGCGGCGCGCCGGGATCGGACGGCCCCGGCGCCTGCGCGAACGCCGGCAGCGCTCCCAAGAGGAGCGTCGTGAGAACGCACGGAGAAAGAGCCCGCATGGTCACTTCGACGAAGCCGAGTCGGACTTCTGCGACTTGTCCGACTTGGGCGTCTTGGCCCCGGCCGCGGGTGCGGACTTGGCGGCAGCGGGATTGGGCAGCGTGCGCGTCTCGAGGCTCTTCCCCTCGCCCTGAATCAGCACGCGGGGCGCGTTGTCGACTTCAGCGCCCTGATCGGCGTCGCTGCTCTCGCTGCCGAGCTCGGCGCCGGGCTCGACTCGGACGACCTTGAGCTTGGGGCGAGACAGCGTCGTGGCGGGACCGGCCGCGGCGACGCGATCGTCCGACGCGCGAGAGGAGCTTGCCTGCCGCACCTCCATCGCGTCGAGCCGCTCGCCCATGCGGTCGGTCTCGCTTTGCAGCTGCGTGACCTGGTCCTGCATCTTCTTCAGCTGCTTTTCCATCGAATCGTGCTCGGTCGAGCACGCTGCCAGGGAAAGAGCGAGCGGAACCGCCCAGCGGGCGAGGGACAGGTGACACGCGGAGCGCATGGCGGAAGGGTAGGCCCCGGCGGCCCGGTCGGCCAAATTGGCTGCAGGAAGCGCTCCTCGAACTTGACCGATTCGTCCATCAGCTCATTCCTCGAGGAACCTAGCCTTACGAAAGAGCCCGGCGTACGCTGGTGTTTGGGGCGAAGCCCCGGATTCGAGGATTCGTTTGTCGCTTCGCCGCCCCCGCCGCCCGGGTCGCCCCCGACCCAAGCTCGACCTTCGGAAGACGCTCTTCGTCCTTCCGAACCTGATCACGCTCGGCAGCGTGTTCTGCGGGTTCAACGCGATACGCCTCGTGGCGCGCGACAAGCCCGGCGACGACGACGTGTACCGCGCCGCCGTGCTGCTCATCTTCGCGATGCTGTTCGACCTGATGGACGGCCGCGTCGCGCGCATGACGAAGACGCAGAGCGCGTTCGGGCTGCAGATCGACTCGCTCGCCGACGTGATCTCGTTCGGGGTCGCGCCGGCGATGCTCGTCTACAAGTGGGTGCTCTACCGCCTGCCGGTGCCGGGGCTGCTCGTCTCCTTCATGTACGTGGCGGCGGCAGCGGTGCGGCTCGCGCGCTTCAACGTGCTCGCCTCGAACCCGTCCGGCGTACCCACCAAGCCGGGCCGTCACATCCTCGGCCTGCCCACGCCGCCGGCCTCGGGCATCCTGATCTCGCTCGTCGTCGCGAACCACGCCGCGGACGGACTCATCGGGCGCGAGGAGTACACGGTCGTGCTCCTGTGCGTCACGATCGGCCTGAGCCTGCTCATGGTGTCGAACGTGCGCTTCCGCTCGTTCAAGGATCTGCGGTTCGACACCGGCACGGTCTTGCTCGTGCTCTTCGTGCTCGGGTCGAGCGTGTTCGTGTGGCGGCGCTTCCGGCCGGAGTTCGTGCTGATCTGGCTCCTCAGCGTGTACCTCATCATCGGCGTCGTGGAGACGCTCCGCACGATCGCCGAGCGCCTCGCCCGCCGCGAGCGCGGCTCCTTCCCGCCCCCGCCGACGCCGTAGCCGCCGCGCCAGCCTTCTCCGCGGCGAGGCGTGCTAAACCGCCGCCGTGCCCGTGCTCGAAGTCGCCAATCTCAAGTTCGGCTACACGAACCAAGCGCTGTTCGAGAACGTCACGTTCCGGCTCGAGGCGGGCGAGCGTGCGGCGCTGGTCGCCCCGAACGGGGCGGGCAAGAGCACGCTCCTGCGCGCGATCGGCGGCGAGGTGACCCCCGATTACGGGTCGGTCCTCGTGAAGAAGGGCGCCAAGGTCGGCTACTACCGCCAGAGCCACGAGAGCCGGCTCGAAGGCAGCGTGCGCGACGCGCTGCTCGCCGGCTTCGGCGACATCGTCAGCCTGCGGCGCGAGCTCACGCGCGCGCAGGCGGAGGCGGCCAGCGGCGAGCGCGCGGCCCTCGAGCGCCTCGCCGAGCTCACCGAGCGCTACCACCACGCCGGCGCCGACGCGCTCGAGCACCAGGTCGAATCCATCGCGACCGAGCTCGGCTTCCGCGAGAGCGACATGGAGCGCGACGTGAAGACCTTGTCGGGCGGCGAGCGCGGGCGCCTCGAGCTCGGCCTGGTGCTCGCGACGGACGCCGAGCTGCTCCTGCTCGACGAGCCGACCAACCACCTCGATCTCGACACGATCCGCTGGCTCGAAGGCTACCTGACGGGCCTGCGCGCCGCGGTGCTCGTCGTCTCCCACGATCGCGCCTTCCTCGACGCCGCCTGCCCGTTCACGTTCGAGCTCGGACAGCGCGCCTTTCGCACCTACCCGGTACCGTACACGCGCTACCACGAGGAGCGCGCCGTCGATCTCGAGCGCGAGCGCAAGGCGGCCGAGGAGCAGGCTTCGATGGTCGCCAAGACCGAAGCCTTCATCCAGAAGAACCTCGCGGGCACCAAGACCAAGCAAGCGCAATCGCGGCGCCGCATGCTCGAGAAGCTCGAGCGCGTCGAGCGCCCCGAAGACGTGTGGGCGCGCGCCGGTCGCGTCCGCTTCCGCTTCGCCGACGCCCCGCGCAGCGGCGACATCGTGCTCGAAACGCGCGCCCTCGCGGCCGAACGCGGCGGCACCACCCTGTTCTCGAACGTCGATTTACTCATCCGCCGCGGCGAGCGCGTCGCGATCGTCGGCCCGAACGGCTGCGGCAAGAGCACGCTCATGAAGCTCCTCTCCGGGCGCGGCGCCGAAGCCGACCGCGGCGACGTGAAGCGCGGCACGAACCTCAAGGACGGCTACTTCGACCAGCAGCTCGGCTCGCTCGACCCCAAGAAAACCGGCGTCGAAGAGATCCGCAGCGTGCGCGGCGATCTGAACGTCGACGGCGCGCGCGAGTACCTGGCGCGCTTCCGCTTCTACGGCGACGACCCGCTAAGGCGCGTCGACAGCTTCTCGGGCGGCGAGAGCACGCGCCTCGCGCTCGCCAAGCTCCTGCTCGAGCCGCGCAACCTGCTCTTCCTCGACGAGCCGACGAACCACCTCGACATCCCCGCCGCCGAGATCCTCGAGGAAGCGCTCGTCGGCTTCGAGGGCACCGTCGTCTTCGTCTCCCACGACCGCCGCTTCCTCGAGAACGTCAGCACCCGCACGGTCAGCTTTCACGAGGGCAAGGTCGACATCTACGAGGGCGGCTACAAGGACTACTGCGAGGCCCTCGAACGGAAGCGCACCGCGAACCAACGCAACGAGCGCGAGCGCAGCGAACGCGCCTCCGCACGGGCCGAACGGCGCGCCCCCCCTCGGAAAGCAGAACCCGCGCCCAAACCGACTCCGCCTGCGACCGGCGCCGACGCGCACCGCGCAAGGCGGGAGCAGACGCGAGACATCGAGCGCAAGACCAAGCAGGTGGGGCTGCTCGAAGGACGCATCGCCGAGCTCGAGGCCGAAGTCGCCCGCTACAAGAAGCTCCTCGTCGAGGCTTCCGGGACGAACTGGGAGGAGCTGCACGGATGGGCTAAAAAGGAGCGAGAGCTCACGAGCGAGCTCGAAAAGGTCATGCACGCATGGGTCTCGTTGTCCGAAGAGCTCAGCGCCGCGGCGCCCAAGGGGGCCTCGTGAAGGCGCTCCTCCGCGGCCTCGCCGTGCTCGCGCTGTGCTTGCTCGCCTTCTCCTGCAAACGCTCGACCGATCCGAACGAGCCCAAGCCGGTGTCAGCGGAGCCGAAAGCGGCTTCGCTTCCTCCCCTCACCGTCAAAGCCGACTCCCCGAACCTCCTCCTCACGTGGATCGACGACAAGGGCGACTTCCACGTCGTCCAAAAGCCCGCCGACGTCCCGGTCGAAGGCCGCAAGAACGTCCGCATCGTTCAGGCCGACAAGGAAGCGGGAACCGGCGAGCTCGTCTACGTCGCGAACCTCGAGGAGACGGCGCCGGACGGCTCGTACCGCCTCAAGACCCTCACCCGCGCGCAATGGGACGAGCTCGGCGCCTCACGCCGCAAAGCGCGCCTCGAAGCGCTCGCCCCGAGCGCCGTGCCGCCCCCCACGGCGAGCGTCGCCGGCAATCCGCCCGGCAAGCAAGCGGGACCCGGCCCCTCCAAGATCGTCGCCATCATCTACGGCGCCGACTGGTGCAAGCCCTGCCACGCCGCCGAGAGCTACCTGAAGGGCCACGGCGTCACCGTGATCCACAAAGACATCGAAGCGAGCGAAGCCGCCCAAGCCGAGATGCACCAAAAGCTCGCACGCGCCGGCCGCGGCGGCGCATCCATCCCGGTGATCGACATCATGGGCCAGATCCTCGTCGGGTACAGCCCAGCAGCGCTCGATCAAGCCATCAAAACGGCCGAGGGCGCGAAGGCCCTGTAAGCGCGAAGGCCCGGTAGGCGCGAAGGCCTTGTAGGCGCGAAGGCCTTGCAGGCGCGAAGGCCTTGTAGGCGCGAAGGCCTTGCAGGCGCGAAGGGCGCGAAGGGCGCGGCGACAGCGGCGACGACTTCGAGAGGTGGTTTGGGGCCACCGTGCGGCGCCGCGCGGCATAGGCTGAAAAGCATTTCCGGACGGCGATACTGCGGTCGAAGAAAGGGTCGCGGCGGGCGGCTCGGGTGCGAAGGCGTGCGACTCGAGTGCGGAGGCGTGCGACTCGGGTGCGAAGGCGTGCGACTCGGTGCGAAGGCGTGCGACTC
>DASUGE010000229.1:0-6138 GCA_036274215.1 Polyangiaceae bacterium
GTGGTCGAGCGCAAGGTCTCGCCCGGGCAAGCCGTCGAGGGCGAGCTGGTCGCTTTCCGCGTCGCCAATACGGAGCATCTCTGGGTCGGCGTCGACGTGTTCGAGAAGAACATCGGGCTCGTGAAGCTCGGCGATCGTGTCGATTTGAGCCCGCTCGCGACGCCGGGGGACGCGTTCGAGGGGCGCGTCGCGCGCATCGGCGCGCTCATCGATGCCGAGTCGCACAGCGCGGAGGTGCGCGTCGAGGTCGACAACCGCGACGGACGGCTGCGCGCCGGCCAGGCGGTCGACGCTCGCATCCACGGCTCGGCGCGCGGCGAGCGTCCGAGCGTGCTCGTCCCCACGACGGCCATCACCTTCGTCGATGGTAGGCCCACGGTATTCTTGTCGACCGGTGAAGGGGCCGTGCGGGTCGTGGAGGTCGAGATCGGCTTTGCCGACGGGTCCCGCACCGAAGTGAAGAGCGGCTTGACCTCGGGTCAGACCGTCGTCAGCGAAGGCATCTTCGCACTGAAGAGCGAGCTGTTCCGCTAGCCAACGAGGCCTCCCCCATGCTCGAGAACTTAGTCGAGACTTCCGTTCGTGCCCGCGGCGCCGTGCTCGCCGCGCTGGCTCTCCTGCTCGTGATCGGCGTCTGGGCGGCGCGCACGCTGCCGATCGACGCACTGCCCGACGTTTCCACGTCGCAGGTGTCGGTGCTCACGCAAGCCTCGGGCATGTCGCCGGTCGAGATGGAGCGCACCGTGACGATGCCGATCGAGAACGCGCTCAACGGCGTTCCCGGCTCGGTGGACCAGCGCAGCGTCTCGCGCTCGGGTCTGTCGGCGGTCACCGTCATCTTTCGCGACGACGTGAACATCTGGTTCGCACGCCAGCTCGTGCTCGAGCGGCTGCGCGGCGTGGAGCTGCCGCCGCAAGCGAGCGCGCCGGAGCTTGCCCCCGTGAGCTCGGGTTTGGGCGAGATCTTCCAGTTCGTCGTGCGGAGCGAGCAGCACTCGGCGATGCAGCTCCGGACGCTGCTCGACTGGGAAATCGTGCCGAAGCTCCGCAACGTGCCCGGCGTCGTCGAAGTGAACACGATGGGCGGCGAGCTCAAGCAATTCCAGGTGCTCGTCGATCGCGCGCGCCTGAAGGCCCAAGGGCTCTCGCTCGAGGACGTGACCGCGGCCCTCAAGGCCGCGAACCTCAACGCCGGCGGCGGCTACGTCGAACGGCGCGAGGAGTCGTTCACGGTGCGCGGCCAGGGGTTGCTCGCGAGCCCCGAGGAGATCGGCAACGTCGTCATCCGCACCTCGACCGACGGGATGCCGGTGCTCGTCCATCACGTCGCAAAGGTGGTGGTCGGCTCGGCGCTGCGCCAGGGCGTCATCACCCACAACGGCAGGGGTGAGGCCGTGACCGGCATCGTCATGATGCTGCTCGGCGAGAACAGCCGCGACGTCGTGCAGGCGGTCGCCGAGCGCGCGAAGGAGATCCAGGCATCGCTGCCGCCCGGCGTGAAGATCGACGTGATTTACGACCGCAGTGACTTCGTGGGTCGCACGCTCTCGACCGTCATGAAAAACCTGGCGGAGGGCGTCTTCATCGTGACGGTGGTGCTCGTGCTGTTCCTCGGCACGTTGCGCGGGGCCCTCGCCGTCGTGCTCGGCATTCCCTCCGCCATGAGCGTCGCCTTGATCGGCATGCACGTCTTCCACGTGACCGGCGACCTGATGTCGCTCGGCGCCATCGATTTCGGGTTCCTCGTCGACGGGCCGATCGTGATCTTGGAGGCCGTGATTGCCGCCACGGCAGGCAAAAAGCTCATCGGCGCCGTGCGTGCCGCCGAATACGGGCAGATTGCGGGCGCCGTTGCGCGGCCCGTCGCCTTCGCCGTCGCCATCATCATGCTCGTCTACATCCCGCTCCTCGCGCTCGAGGGCGTCGAGGGGAAGATGTTCCGCCCGATGGCCATCACGATGGCGAGCGCGCTCTTCGGCGCGCTGCTTTACGCCGTCTTCTTCTTTCCTGCGGTGCTCGTCGCGCTCGTGCCGCCCGCCAAGGGGCACGGCCCGCACTGGCTCGAGCGGCTGACCGCCGGCTACGACCGCCTGCTCCCGCGCATCGTGGCGTTGCGCGTGTGGCTCGCGCTCGCCGCCGCAGCGCTGCTCTTCGTGTCGGCCTGGCTCTTCGGCAACATGGGCGCCGAGTTCGTGCCGCGCATCTTCGAGGGCGACGCGGTGGTGACGGTGCGGCGCGCCCCGAGCATCTCGCTCGAAACGGCGCGCAAGCTCGATCTCGACAGCGAGCGGGTCCTGCACCGCTTCCCGGAGGTCCTGACCACGCTCGGCATGACGGGCCGCGCCGAGGTCGCCACCGATCCGGTGGGCAACGACAACACGGACATCTTCGTCCGGCTCAAGCCGCTCCGCGAGTGGTCCTCGGCGCACGACTTCGACGACCTCTCCGAGAAGTTCAAGACGGAGATCGAAAATCACGTGCCCGGCACGTTCGTCTCCGTTTCCCAGCCGATCGAGGACCGCACGAACGAGCTCATCAGCGGCTCGCGCGCCGACGTGCAGATCCAGATCTTCGGCGAGAGCCTCGACCGACTCGCCGCCCTCGCGGGGAGCGTCGGCACCGCCGTGCGTCGCGTGGCGGGCACGGGCGACGTTCGTGTCGAGCGTGTGCTCGGCGCGCCGACCATCAGCGCCGTCGCCGATCGCGGCAGGCTCGCCCGCTACGGCGTGCAGGTCGAGGACGCTTTCGCCGTGCTCTCCGCCGCTCGCGAAGGGCTCCCCGTGGGCCACGTGTACGAGGAGGAGCGTCGCTTCGAGCTCCGCGTCCTCGAGCCGCCCGCGCACCCGACGGCGGACGGGATCGGCGACCTCTTCGTCACGACTCGGCGCGGCGAGAACATCCCGTTGCGCGAGGTGCTCACGCTTTCCGAGAACGAGGGCCCGACCGCGATCCGGCGCGAGCATCGCACCCGTTCCGTGCGTGTCGACGTGAACCTGCGTGGACGCGATCTCGTGTCGTGGGTCGCCGAGGCCAAACAGGTCGTCGGCAGTAAGGTGAACCTGCCGAGCGGCTACCGCATCGAGTGGGGCGGCCAGTTCGAGAACTTCGAACGGGCGCAGAAGCGCCTCGCGCTGGTCGTGCCGGCGGTGATCGGCGTGATTTTCGGCATGTTGCTCTGGATGTTCCAGAACTTCAGGCTCGCCGTCGGCGTCTTCGCGCTCGTTCCCCTGTCGCTCGCGGGCGGCATGCTCGGGCTCGTGCTGCGCGGCATGCCGTTCAGTCTGCCTGCGGCGGTCGGCTTCATCGCGCTCGGCGGCGTCGCCGTGCTGAACGGTGTCGTCATGGCGAGCGAGGTGCGCAAGCGCCTCGACGCCGGTCAGGAGCCGTCCGTCGCGGTCGCCAGCGGCTGCTCCGCGACGTTGCGCGCGGTGCTCACGACGGCAAGCGTCGCGGCGCTCGGCTTCTTGCCGATGGCCACGGCCACGAGCGCGGGAGCGGAGGTCCAGCGCCCGCTCGCGACGGCGGTCGTGATCGGCATGGCCATCAGCACGCTGCTCACGCTGTTCGTGCTGCCGGGAGTCTTGCACATGGTGCTGCGTGGCTACCGGCGCGAGCTGCCGAAACACCTGGATCCGTTGGCCGCGTCCCGACCCGCTTTCGAGCCCGCCAATTAACGGATGACGCCGCGCTCGCAACATCGCTCTGACGGCACCCGGCGCCCCGCACGAAACCCGCGGAAATCTGGCCAATCCGCCGCGTTCGCGAGCACCGCGCGCGTTCTCTCGTTGAGCGCTCGCGACGACGAGCCGTGCTCACGGCGCTCACCCTCGAGAGCGAACCATGATCGCGATGTCACACGCGCGCGCGAATGCCGCGCGGCCCCGCTGTGACCGCGCGTGACGAAAATCTGACGACGTGGACGACACGCGCCGCCTGTCGATGCGATGTTTCATCGTTCGCGCTGCTGTGACCGTTTGCCTCGCTGAGGCCCGATGTGTTGGCTCTCGCGCTCATTGATCGCCTAAGTGGCCGAGAGGTTCAGCCAGTGACGATCGGATTCGACGTGTAGGTCTACAGCGCGAGCGGTATGAAAAGCGCGAACATTGCAGATCCGTGACGGGGCCTGTCTAATCTTTGCGTGTTACGCTGCCGTAACTCGCGCATGCACCGACACAGTAAATCCAAGTTGGCGCTCTGGGCTGGCCCCGGCGCTCTCGCCCTTCTCGCCGCCGCGAACGCTTGCAACGCCAAGGTCTCGTCGACACCTGATGGTCTCGGCGCAACGGGCGGCACCCCGGCAGCCAGCGGCTCCGGCGGCTCGAGCGGCTCCAGCGGCTCGGGCAGCTCGGCGACCGGCGGCGACACGTCCGGTGGGGCTGTTGGCGGAAGTGGTGCTCAGGGCGGCGGCACCGTCATCCCCGTGACCAATATGGGCGGAACCGGCACTGGCGCGACAGGCGACCTCGGCGGCGCCGCCGGGGACGACTCCGGCCTCTGCGCCACGGTCGCGACGAGCGCGGAGCTCGACCCCGTTTATCTCGCGTTCGCCTTCGATGTCTCTGCCAGCATGGGAAACCTCGGCTTTCCCTGGTACGATCCTACGCTCAAGTGGGATCCCGCCGTGGCGGCGACGCGCGGCTTCCTCGAGGACGCGGGCTCGAGCGGCATGTTCGCGTCGCTCACGGCGTTTCCGAGCGCCGCGGGCGGCGAAGAGATCTGCGGCGTCGACCAGTACGCGAAGCCCGACGTCGGCATGGCGGCGCTGCCCTCCACGGACTTCGGTCAGGCGCTGGAGGACATTCGCGCGCAGGCGTGGCGCGGCGGAACACCGACGCTCCCCGCGCTCGAGGGCGTGAGCAAGTTCGTCAACGACTATCGCAAGACTCACCCGGGCCACTACGCCATCGTGCTCGTCACGGACGGCTACCCGCAGGGGTGTGAGGACGCGAGCAACAGCATCGAGTCCGTGGAAGATTTCGTGAGCGCCCAAGCGGACGACCTTCCGACCTACGTGATCGGCGTGAAAAATCCGCCGATCGAGGATTCCGACGGCAACTCCGCACCCGATACCGTTTCCGACATGGACGGCGTCGCGAAGGCGGGCGGCACGCAGAAGGCCTTCCTGATCGACACCGGCGATCCGCAGCAGACACGCACGGATTTTCTCGAAGCGGTGGACGAGATCCGCGGCTCGGCCATCTCCTGTAGTCTCGAGGTTCCGATGGCGCCCGACGGTCGCACGTTCCTCAAGGATCACGTGGTCGTCAGCGTGACCGAAGGCGACGAAACGAAGGACCTCACCTACGACGAGGAATGCCAGGCGGACGGTGCCTGGCACTACGACTCGACCGACAAACCGACCGAGGTCATCCTCTGTCCGGACACGTGCACCGGCTTGCGAGACTCCCAACTGGAGGCCGCTTCGGACGCGAAGATTCAGGTCGGGTTCACTTGCCAGCCCGTGATCGTCATTCGCTGAGCGGCACGCCGTCGTAGGAGCCGCGCTCTACCAGCCGAGCTTCGCCTTGAGCGCGGCGCTCACGGTCGCGGCCACCTTCTCGTGGCGCGCGAGGCTCGGGTGCCAATCGCAACCGTAGCCGTCGCTGCCGTCCTGCGGGCTGATGTCGAAGCTCGAGATCTTCGGATCCGCGAGCGCGGTGACGACGTTGTGGATGTAGCCCATCAGCGTCGAGAGATCGGTGCCGCTCAGCATCGGTCCGTTCGTGCACAAGATGGTCGCGTTCGGGTAGGCGGCGCGGATCCGCTCGAGCAACGCGCGATAAGCGGACTCGAACTCCGTCTGGGAGGGGTCGTCGTCGGTGCTGAAGTCGTTGGTACCGAGGTTCACGACGACGGCGTCCGGCACGAAGCGCGAGAAGTCCCATTTGCTCCCCGCGTCGTCGGGCAGGGTGCGATCGTAGTAAGTCGGAAACGGGTTCTGGCAGCTGTCGGCCGCATCGCCGTAATTGCAGACGACGCCTTTGCCCGACCACGCCACGGTGCTGAGCTCCGCGCCGACGGAGCGCGCCGCGAGGGCGGCGTAGCTCAAGTAGTGATTCTCCGTATCGGCGGAGAAGCTGCAGCTCATGTTGGGGCCCTCGTCGCCGTAGCCGCAGGTGATCGAATCGCCGATGACTT